>JAUZQU010000191.1 GCA_030950835.1 Mariprofundaceae bacterium
CGTAGCGTGCTTGGCAAAGAAAGAAGAGAAAACTTACCATTTTCACTGGCGAGTGAGCAGTCCTGAGGGTCAAGTCTATCATTATACTTATTCTTTTTCTAACACTTTAAGCTCTTTTAAATTCTGATCAAAGAGTGATACCAACAATAATTCACCCTTTTCATCCACACGGAATTGACCAAAACGACCTGCTTGGTAATACTGGGCATGTCCTTCCTGAAAGAAGAACGCATTAGTCGCAAATTTAACCGCCCCATTGCGTACCCGGTAGCGGAGCAGAAGCTCATCATCCGCCACTGGATTTCCATCATCAATACGTAAAAAAGAAGCGACTTTACGCTCATCCAAACCTGCAACCACAAAACCATCCTCTGCAACAGCCCGATGCCGCCAACGCCTGGATTGTTCTGTTTTGGGCAATGCATCATACACCTGATTCGCCATCTCAAAACGCAGTGCCATATAATCACCTTGGAGAATGAGGGGACAGTATACTCTTTAATTATTCGCCAGTGAAAAGGGTAAGTTCTCCCACCAAGTCGCATACGCCTCTCCATAAAAAAAGGCCGCCAAATGGCGACCTTTTTGTAATATTACAACAAACCTTGATAGTTTGTCTTTATTTTTTGTATTTTTTGAGCACCAACAAACGCGCAGTCATCAAAGCTAACTCTGCTTCTGCCATCGCCAAATCAGTATCTCCATTGTTCGAAGATAACACTTCTTCAGCACGACGTTGTGCAGCAATAATTTCAGCTTCATCCATATCTGCAGCACGTTCTGCAGTATCCGCCAAAATAGTTATTTTATCGGGTTGGACTTCCATGAAACCACCAGAGATAAACACTTCATCAACATCATCACCATTGATGATGCGAAGTTCTCCAGGATTCAAGGCTGCTAAAAGCGGGCTGTGTTTAGGCATAATGCCCAACTCACCAGCCGCGCCAGGCGCAACCAACATGGTAGCCAAACCACTATATACTTCACGTTCAGCAGTAGCGACTAAAATCTCCATGGTAGACATGTCGATTACCCTTTAGCCTGCATTTTTTCAGCTTTAGCCACTGCATCGTCGATACTGCCAACCATGTAGAAAGCTTGCTCTGGCAAGTGATCATACTCACCTGCAAGAAGCCCTTTAAAGCCTTGAATCGTAGATTCTTTCTTGGCGTAAACACCTGGAGAACCAGTGAACACCTCAGCCACATGGAATGGTTGAGACAAGAATTTTTGCATTTTACGTGCGCGGTTTACAGTCAGCTTATCTTCATCAGACAGCTCATCCATACCCAAGATAGCAATGATGTCTTGAAGCTCTTTATAACGTTGTAACGTGCGCTGAACGCCTTGTGCAACATCATAATGCTCATGACCAACAATCTTAGGATCAAGCTGACGAGAAGTGGAATCCAATGGATCCACCGCAGGGTAAATACCCAGCTCTGCAATTTGACGCGACAATACGATAGTAGAGTCCAAATGCGCAAACGTGGTTGCAGGTGCAGGGTCAGTCAAATCATCCGCAGGCACATAAACAGCTTGCACTGAAGTGATTGAACCAGTTTTGGTTGAAGCGATACGTTCTTGCAAACGACCCATTTCTTCAGCCAATGTAGGCTGATAACCCACCGCTGATGGCATACGACCCAATAGTGCTGATACTTCAACACCAGCTAGAGAATAACGGTAGATGTTATCGATAAAGATAAGCACATCTTGACCTTGTTCACGGAAATACTCAGCCATAGTCAAACCAGTCAAAGCAACACGCAGACGGTTGCCTGGAGGTTCATTCATTTGACCATACACCAACGCAACTTTATCAAGTACATTTGATTCTTTCATTTCATAATAGAAATCGTTGCCTTCACGGGTACGCTCACCAACACCAGCGAACACAGATAAACCACCATGTCCAGTTGCGATATTGTTGATCAATTCCATCATGTTTACGGTTTTACCAACACCCGCACCACCAAACAGACCAACTTTACCACCCTTAGCGATTGGGCACATCAAATCGATAACTTTAATACCTGTTTCAAGGATGTCACTTGCAGGTGCAAGCTGATCAAAAGCAGGCGCTGGGCGATGAATTTCCCAAGTTTCGTCCGTCTTCACTTCAGCACCTTCGAAATCGATACCTTCGCCAAGCACGTTCATGATACGGCCTAATGTACCTTTACCTACAGGCACTTTAATCGCAGAGCCAGTATCTTTAGCTTCTAAGCCACGCTTTAAGCCATCAGTAGCACCCATAGCAATACAACGTACGATGTTGTCGCCAACATGTTGTTGCACTTCTAATGTCAGCTTCTCAGCATCCATTTTAAGGGCGTTATAAATTTTTGGTAGTTCCCCTGCTGGGAAACGAATGTCAACCACAGGGCCTACAATTTGTACGATATGTCCTACACTCATTGAATCTCTCCTAGGTTGACTATGCAGCAGCTGCACCGGCACAAATTTCAGCCAGCTCTTGCGTAATCGCAGCTTGTCGTGCCTTATTATAAGTAATTTGCAGGTCAGAAATGATATCTTTGGCATTATCTGTCGCCGATTTCATTGCCACCATACGTGCGGATTGTTCGCAAGCTTTGTTTTCCAACACCGCTTGATAAACAATGGTTTCCACATAACGGCGCAGCAAACCATCCAAAACTTCTTTACTGTCTGGCTCGTAAAGATAGTCCCAATATCCTGCACGTTCTTCATCCGTAGATGCTGGTTCAGGACATGGTAACAAGCACAATTCAGTGGGTTGCTGGGTCATGGTGTTGACGAAGGTATTGAATACCAAACGTACTTCATCGTAGTCACCTGCGATGAATTTTTCCACAGCCATACTTACCACACCTAAAATTTCAGAAAATTCAGGTTTGTCATTGATGTCTTCCGCGCTTGCTGCCAAAGTAACGATACGTTTCATGAACAGACCAGCACGACGACCAATACTTAAAGCTTCAACATCCGCAGTCTCTTGTGCTTTCTTCAAGCTGCTTAAAGCGTGTTTAAATACATTCGTATTCAAACCGCCGCACAAACCTTTATCCGAAGAAATTACAATATATGCCACGCGTTTCACTTCTTCACGAGGAACAAGGAAAGCGTGTTTATACTCTGGATGCGATTGCATCAAGTTTGCAATAATCGTATGAATACCATCAGCATAAGCGCGAGACTCAGTCACCGCTTCTTGTGCTTTGCGCATCTTACTTGCCGCGACCATTTCCATAGCTTTGGTGATTTTAGAGGTATTTTGCGTAGCTTTAATTTGCCCGCGTATTTCCTTAGCAGAAGCCATAAAGAACTCCTATTAGTAAGTGCCAGTTGCCTTGAAGTCTGCTACTGCTTTCTTCAAAGTTTCTGTAACTTCATCACTTAATACTGGTGTTGCATTCAACTCTTTGATGAATGCAGTGTGGTTAGAGTTCAAATAAGCAAGGTATGCTTTTTCAAACGCTACAATTTTAGCTACTTCCACATCATCCAAATCACCATTATTCAAGGCAAAAAGAACAGATGTCATTTCAGCAACACTTTGCGGCGAGTTTTCATCTTGTTTCAAGACTTCAACACCACGTTTACCACGCTCAATTTGTTGACGTGTCGCTTCATCCAAATCAGAAGCAAACTGTGCAAATGCTGCCAACTCACGATACTGAGCCAAGTCAAGACGCAAACCGCCACCGACTTTCTTCATCGCTTTAGTTTGTGCAGCACCACCAACACGGGATACAGACAAACCAGCATTGATTGCAGGACGTTGACCTGAGTTGAACAAAGATGTTTCCAAGAAAATCTGACCATCTGTAATCGAAATCACGTTGGTAGGTACAAATGCAGACACATCGCCTTCTTGCGTTTCAATGATAGGCAATGAAGTTAATGAACCCGTTTTACCTTTAACAGCACCGTTGGTGAATTTCTCAACATACACTTCATCCACACGCGAAGCACGCTCAAGCAACCTAGAGTGAATGTAGAATACATCACCTGGATATGCTTCACGGCCCGGAGGACGACGAAGAATCAAAGAAATTTGACGGTAAGCCCAAGCTTGTTTGGTTAAGTCATCATAAATAATAAGTGCATCTTCACCACGATCACGGAAGTATTCACCCATAGTACAACCAGCATACGGTGCAATAAATTGCAATGCCGCTGCTTCAGAAGCATTTGCCGCAACGATAATCGTATGATCCAAAGCATCATGCTCTTTCAAGGTGCGTACAATGTTGGCTACTGTAGAAGCTTTTTGCCCAATCGCCACATAAACACAAGTCACGCCAGTGTCTTTTTGGTTGATAATCGTATCAATCGCAATCGCAGTTTTACCTGTTTGACGGTCACCAATGATAAGCTCACGCTGACCACGCCCTACAGGCACCATAGAGTCAATCGCTTTAATACCTGTTTGCAAAGGCTGATCAACAGACTTACGCTCAATTACGCCCGGTGCAATCTTTTCAACAGCATCATAACCATCATTTTCAACCGCGCCTTTACCATCAATAGGCTGACCAAGTGCGTTGACCACGCGACCTTTCAAACCAGGGCCTACAGGCACTTCAAAAATACGACCTGTGCACTTCACTTCAGCGCCTTCAGTCAAATGTGTGTATTCGCCAAAAATAACCGCGCCCACACTATCTTGCTCAAGGTTAAGCACCATGCCAAGTGTATCGCCCGGGAATTCAAGCATTTCGCCTGCCATTGCGCCGGCAAGACCATGAATCAGTGCAACACCATCACCAACGGAGATCAAACGACCCACATTCGCATCAGATGCACTGGCTTCAAAACCTTTAATTTGTTCCTTAATAATGGAACTAATTTCTGCTGTATCCAGTTTCATAGAATTATTTCCTCTGTGTCTCTCAAACGGCCAAGCTGCGTTTCAGGCTATTCATACGCCCCAACACACTGTGGTCAATTTGACGATCACCAATATTTAAAATCAAGCCACCTAAAATCGAAGCATCCGAAGCGATGTTTAAGTCCACTTCTTTACCCAAACCTTTGCTGATTGAATCTTTAAGTTTACCCGCAAGTTTTTTGTCCAAAGCTTTGGCAACAGTCACATCAACCATGATTTTCGCCTTGGATTCACGAATTTGTTGCTCAAGCATTTCATCAATGTATGGCAACAATGCAGCTTTTTTACGCCCACATAACAAGACCAACAAACGCGATACATGCTCAGACGTTACTCCAGCAGCTTTCATGACAATGTTTGCACGGTCTGCTGCTGCAATTTGCGCATTGACCAACATGGCACTTGCATCTTCATGAGCGGCCACTTGTGCCACCTTGTTTAAGTCTGCTGCTAAATCAATACCTTCTTGATGAAGCTCAAACAAAGCCGTTGCATAACGGCTTGCTATCGCGCGTTCCCCACTCATGCTGGAACACCTTGGGCAATTACTTTTTCAATCAACGCAGTATGTTTGGCTGCATCAAGCTCTGTTTCAACAATTTTCTCTGCTGCCAACATGGCTAGCGCAGCTACTTCTTGTTTTAACGCTTGGCGCAAACGCCCTGCTTCTGCTTCTGCTTCTTCTTTAGCACTTTGAACAATCAAATCCGAATCATGCCTAGCTTTATTCACTGCTTCTTCAGCAACTTCTAAAGCACGGCGCTCAGCAGAGGCTACAATCTCTTGTGCTTTCTGCTTAGCTTCTTCGATTTGTACTTTCACTGCTGCTTGCGCATCAGCTTCTGCATTTTTTCCAGCTTCAGCTGCAGCAAGACCATCTTCGATCTTTTGTGTGCGCGCAGCCATAGCATCGTTCAAAGGTGTATAAAGAAGCTTGCTGAGCAAAATGACCATCGTTAAAAACACGATAATCTGCCCAATAAATGTTAAATCAATACTCATCTACGTACTCCTCTTAAGATTCTTAAAACTACTACTTAGCCCAAAAATGGGTTAGCGAACAAGAACCAAAGAGCGAATGCCATAATAATAAATGGGAAAGACTCCATCAAACCTGCGAAAATAAACATATTGAACATCAATTGCGGGCGCATTTCTGGTTGACGAGAAATACCTTCCAATGTTTTAGAGCAAATTAAGCCCCAACCGATTGCTGAACCCAAACCTGCAGCTGCCAAAATTACACCGACAGAAATTGCTGTCGCAGCGGTGATGATTACTGTTGCATCCATGTTATACTACTCCTTAGTTTTTTTACTTTTAATATCGCTTTGCGATTAGTGCTCTACCGGCTGGTGTGCAATAGACAAGTACACCACGGTAAGAATCATGAAGATAAAGGCTTGTAATAAGCCGATAAACATATGGAAAAATGACCAGGCCAAGCCCATCACAATACCCACAATCTCTGTAAGAATGCCGCCAAATGATAACAACTCGTCAACAGAGCCGACAAGAAGCAAGGAAGCAATCAACAAGAAGATTACCTCGCCAGCAAACATATTACCAAACAAACGGAAAGAAAGACTTAATGGCTTGGCGATTTCTTCAACCAGCTTCAAAATTAAGTTGATCGGCATCACGATAGGTTTTAAGTACCATGGAACCAAGCTAGTGAACGGCTCCATCACCAATTCTTTCATAAAGTGTAAAGGTTTTAATTTAAACTCATAATACAAGACCAAAATGAATACTGAAATACCCATAGCTGCTGGCAAGTTCAAATCATTGGTCGGCACAGGACGGAACGCAGGAGCGCCAAAGGCATGTGCTATGTTACCAATCAAATAAGCAGGCAAAATATCAATACAGTTGCACAAGAAGATGAAAACGAAAATTGTGAACGCTAGTGGCGCTACAATAGGATTGTGGACGGGAAAGTTATCTTTCACCGTAGTGTTGATGAAATCAACCACTGTTTCGATAAAATTCTGCGCACCTGTGGGCGCACCAGCTACGATTCTTCCACGCAGCCACAAAGCAAAAACAACCAACAAGGTTGCTACGCCTATAGTCATAATCATCGTATCCAAATGGATTTGCATAAATGGGTTACTTTCATCAAACTTGTATGTCCAGTATTCTAAATGATCTGCAATACTAGAACCGTGCTCTTGTTCAGCCAAGACTAACTCCCTTTCAACTTCTCAAAAATCATCAATAAACTTCTTACATACAGCGCCGTATATGCGCTTGCCATGCCCGCAACCAACATCATCGGCTGCGCCTCAAACACCACTACTGCCAAACCCACTAACAGTAAAAACAAGGCAAATCTTAAACCTGCTGCCCTTAATAGCAGCATACGTTCGCCAGCAGAGCTATACACGCTTTGATGCACATGCCATGTGGACAACATCACCACCATACCACCGACCAAAACACTCCATCCAGACCATCCTAGAATAAAGCTTACAACCGCCAGCAGCAACACTGCATACATCTGCCATAACAACAGCGAACGAATTTGCAATCTTTGTTCCGCATCCATTTCAGACATAAGAAACTTCCCCAAAAACAAACACCACCCTTTCAAGCGCGGCGATTGCTAACAGAACACAAGGCAAAAAACAAACATCCATCTGTAGCACCACATCTCAATCAGCAGCCATGCCTAAGGCAATGCGTCTTAACCCATTAAATACAAAGAACATCCTGTTCTTTTTATCACCCTAACTACACCTATAACATACGCAGCAATCAAGAAAGGTTAAAGGCGTATAACTCAAACTTCATCGGGCTTTCACCTTCACCAACGAAAAAAGACCCTGCAAATGCAGGGTCTTTTTTATGGAACCGTATATTGAATTTAAGCTTCAGCTGTTTCTTCAACCGCTTGTTCAACATCAATCTTATCAACCAGCTCAAGCAAAGCCATAGGTGCAGCATCACCCACACGATAACGTGTTTTGATGATACGTGTATAACCGCCTGGGCGCGCTTCAAATGCATTGGCTACTTCACCAAACAAACGATCTACAATAGGGCGATAACGTAATTTAGCCAAGGCTTGGCGACGCGAATGTAGGTCACCTTTTTTAGCCAAAGTAATCAATTTTTCCACGTATGGTTTTACAGCACGCGCTTTTGCTTGCGTGGTTTCAATTTTACCATGGGTCAACAATGCTGTTGCCAAGTTTGCCAACACAGCGCGTCTGTGTCCTGAAACCAGACCTAGCGATGTGCGATGTTTGCGATGTCTCATCGTAATACCTCTTTATTTCTCTTCAGCCAACTCAACAGTGTCTTCAGACGACCAACCATCAAGTTCCATACCTAAATCTAAACCCATGCTGTGTAAAACCAATTTGATTTCAGTCAATGACTTGCGACCAAAGTTTGGCGTACGCAACATTTCTTGCTCCGTACGTTGTACCAAGTCACCCACATAAAACACATTGTCACTCTTCAAGCAATTCATCGAACGCACTGACAAGTCCAAGTGATCAATCGGTTGACCCAATAAATCTGCAACATCATCACCATCGTCTTCAACATCAACTTCTTGCTCAACCACATCAAAGTCAACAAACACATTTAATTGCGCTTGAAACATCGCAGCTGCTGCGCTGATTGCATCTTGTGGCGCAATCGAAGCATCTGTATCCACTTCCATGATAAGTTTATCATAGTTGGTTTTCTTGCTCACACGTGCATTTTCAACACGCATAGCTACACGACGAATCGGTGAATAAGATGCATCCACCAACAAGAAACCTTTAGGGCGTTCGCCTTCTTCACGATCTTGAGCCGGGTCATAACCACGACCTTTCTCCACAATCGCTTCCATACGCAAAGCACCATCTTCATTCAAGTGCGCAATCACCAATTCAGGGTTCAATACAGACACGCCAGCAGGACATTTAATGTCTGCGGCAGTCACTACAGCAGGCCCTTTCATGTCTAAGCTCAATGATTCTGGATCATCGCTGCTCATATGTACATCCAACTCTTTCAACGTTAAGATAATATCAACGATATCTTCACGCACACCTGGAATCGAGTCAAACTCATGCATCACACCATCAAAGCTCACTGATGTTACAGCAGCTCCAGGCAATGATGATAGCAACATACGACGCAAACCATTACCAATGGTAGTACCAAAGCCACGTTCTAACGGCTCAAATACAATCTTGGCAGAACGACCTGGTACCATCTCTTCAATCGCAATTGAACGCGGATTAATCAGTTCCATATTATTTAAACCTCAAAACCTTACTTAGAGTACAATTCAACAATCAATTGTTCGCGAATACCAGCATCAAGCTGATCGCGCACAGGCAATTCACGGAACACACCTTGGCGCTGTTGCAAATCAACATCCAACCATTCAGGCAATCCTTTTTGACCAGCTGCATCTGCAGATGCGCTCACACGTAAATGCTCTTTCGCTGCATCTACCAAAGTAATACGATCACCTGCTTTAACGCGGTAAGAAGGAATGTTCAGCACTGAGCCATTCACTTCAATATGCTGATGACGTACAATTTGACGTGCTTCAGTACGTGAAGCTGCAAAACCCATGCGGTATACGACGTTGTCTAAACGACTTTCCAAAAGCTGCAACAAAGTCAAACCTGTGATGCCACTCATTTTATCTGCATCTTTAAAGTAACGTAAAAATTGCTTTTCTTGCAAACCATAAATACGTTTTACTTTTTGTTTTTCACGCAACTGAATACCATAGTTAGATACTTTTGCACGACGGCCTTGACCATGCATTCCTGGAGGGAATGGACGTGTTTCCATTGGACATTTTGCCGAATGGCACTTGGTACCTTTCAAAAACAGCTTTTCGTCTTCACGACGACAAAGACGACATTTAGCTTCTAAATAACGAGCCATGTTATACTACTCCTAAACCCTACGACGCTTGGGCGGGCGACAACCATTATGTGGAATTGGCGTAACATCACGAATAGATGTTACGTTCAAACCTGCAGCAGCAATAGCACGCATTGCTGATTCGCGACCAGAACCCGGACCCTTCACCAATACTGAAACATTTTTTACACCATGATCCATGGCTTTAACTGCAGCTTCTTCTGCTGCAACCTGTGCGGCAAACGGCGTGCTTTTACGCGAGCCTTTAAAACCTGCTGCACCACTGGTTGCCCAGCTGATTGTGTTTCCTGAATCATCCGTAAATGTGATGATTGTATTGTTGAAAGAAGCTTTAATATGCGCAACTGCATTCGCAATATTCTTACGAACACGCTTCTTGATAATTTTTTCCTTAGCCATTTAAATACCAGCCCTACTTCTTCTTGCCAGCAACAGCGCGACGTGGACCTTTGCGTGTGCGAGCATTTGTTTTACTTTTTTGACCACGAACAGGCAACCCTTTACGGTGACGCAATCCACGGTAGCAACCCAAGTCTGTCAAGCGTTTGATATTCATCAACACTTCTCGACGTAAGTCACCTTCAATTTGATAATCTGCGCCCAACAAGTTACGGATACCGTCCACCTGTTCGTCCGTCAAATCATGAACCCGTGTTTCAGGGCTGATCTTCAACTTCTCTAAAATCTCTTCGGAAAGAGATCTACCTACACCAAAAATGTAGGTTAACGCAATCACAACACGTTTTTGTGTTGGAATATTTACACCAGCTATACGAGCCATTTATGCCACCTTCTCAAAACAAGCCATCATTAACCCTGACGCTGCTTATGACGTGGGTTTTCACATATAATGCGAACCACGCCTTTGCGACGAATTACTTGACACTTAATACACATTTTCTTTACAGACGCGCGAACTTTCACAGCACGGCCTCCATTCACCCACAATTAAATTGCAGTTATTTTTCGCGGTAACTAATACGCCCGCGGCTTAAATCATAAGGTGAAATATCCACCTTAACTTTGTCCCCAGGAAGAATGCGAATATAATACTTACGCATCTTTCCTGATATCGTACACAACACTTCATGACCGTTTTCAAGTTTTACCTTGAACATTGCATTGGGCAGTTTTTCAACCACCTCGCCAGCCATTTCAATAATATCTTCTTTACCCATACTATCCCTTCACTGCGGTTAATAGAGCTTCATAAACCTGCTCCAAACCTGCTTCCGCATTGACCTTGCAAAACACTTCATCATCACCGTAATACTCTAACAATGGTGATGTTTGTTCTACATATACTTCCAGACGCTGCGAAATCACTTCTTCGGTATCATCAGCCCTTTGATATAAAGCACTGCCACACTGATCACAGATACCCTCAGTTTTGGGCGGCGAATAATGCCGATGAAAACCAAAACTGCAAGCACTACATATCAATCGGCCACACAAACGCTCTAAAAGGGCTTCGTTTGAAGCAAACATGAAGATAATATGATCCACATCTAGCCCGTGTTCGGCCAGCATCGTTTGCAATGCCTTGGCTTGCGCCACATTACGCGGGAAGCCATCCAATAAAAAACCTGCTTTTGCATCATCCAACACAATGCGGCTTTCAATCATGCCTATCACCACGTCATCAGGCACCAACTGCCCTGCATCCATGAATGTTTTAGCCTTGATACCTAAATCTGTTTTCTCACTCACCGCAGCACGTAACAAATCACCCATGGCCAAGTGCACCATGTCATTCGTTTGTGCCAACTTCACCCCTTGCGTGCCTTTGCCAACGCCCGGAGGTCCAAAAAGAATAATGTTCATTTACGGGTTTTCAATTTGGCTTGTTTCATCAAGCTTTCATACTGATGACTCATCAAATGCGATTGCACTTGTGCCATAGTGTCCATGGTGACCACTACAATAATCAACAGACTTGTGCCACCAAAGTAAAACGGCACCCCAAACTGACTAATCAACCACTCAGGCAACAAACATACCAATGTTACATAAGCCGCACCAACCACCGTAATACGGGTCAATACAGAGTCTACATATTTAGCTGTGTTTTGACCTGGACGGATACCTGGAATAAAACCACCTGCTTTTTTCAAGTTATCCGCAGTGTCTTTAGGATTAAAAACAATGGCCGTATAAAAGAAGCAGAAAAAGCACACCAAAAAGCTAAAGGTCAACAAATATAACGCCTGACCTGGTGCCATCAAAGCAGCCGCATCACCAATCCATTCAAAACCCGCTGCATCTTTGGTGAAAGTTGCAAACGTAGCCGGCAATAAAATTAAACTTGAAGCAAAAATAGGCGGAATCACACCTGCAGTGTTGATTTTCAGCGGTAAAAATGATGATTGACCACCAAACACCTTATTACCCACCTGCCGTTTAGCATATTGCACAGGAATACGTCGTTGCGCTCGCTCAAACCACACTACAGCGTAAGTCACCGTCAAGCCCATCGCCATCAAACCCAAGACACCAACAGCGGTATACTCACCTGTTCGTGCCAACTCTAAAGTGCCACCAATCGCACTCGGCAATCCTGCCACAATACCAGCAAAGATAATCAATGAAATACCATTACCAATGCCGCGTTCGGTAATACGTTCACCAATCCACATCAAAAACACAGTACCACTGACCAAAGTAATCACAGTAACGATTCTAAAGTCCATACCGCCTTCAATCACTACAGGCATACCACCTACAGAGAATGACTCTAAACCAATCGACATACCAATGGCTTGGAAAATAGCTAAAAACACAGTGCCGTAACGGGTATACTGGGTAATCTGCCTACGTCCAGACTCACCTTCTTTTTTCAGCTGCTCTAATCTCGGTGACACCACTTGCAATAACTGCATGATGATGGCTGCAGAAATGTAAGGCATAATACCTAAAGCAAACACAGTCAAACGCGAGAGTGCGCCGCCTGAAAACATATCAAACAAACCAAGCAAGGTGCTTTTAGAATCATTGAAAAATTGAGACAGCACTTGCGCATCAATACCAGGCACAGGAATATGCGCACCAATACGATAAACAATTAACATCGCTAAGACAAAAAGAATACGTTGCTTTAGTTCTGAGACTTTGCCGATATTTGCAAGTCCCCCCATTTGTGGCTGTTGCATAATTAGTCCGCTATAACCAAAGAGCCGCCAGCAGCTTCAATTTTTTTCACTGCTGCTGCAGAAGCTTTACTCACTGCCACTTTCACTGCTTTATCACAGTCACCAGTTGCCAATAATTTAATAGGATCCACTGCATTACGCACCAAACCTGCAGCATACAAAGCTGCCGCATCCACAGTTGAACCTGCTTCAAATGCACTCAATTGAGCCACATTGATCACTTGGTATTCTGTGCGTGTACGCGGGGTAAAGCCACGTTTAGGCAAACGACGAATCAAAGCCATCTGACCGCCTTCAAATCCACGCATTACTCCGCCACCAGAACGTGACTTTTGACCTTTATGTCCACGTCCGCCTGTTTTACCATGACCTGTACCAATGCCACAGCCCAAACGTTTGCGAACATGACGAGAGCCTGTGTCCGCTTGAATATTATTCAACTTCATTTTCGTCTCCCGAAATATGTTTAAACTATGCCGCTTCTTCGCAAACAAGGTGCTTAACTTTATTCACCATGCCACGTACTGAAGGCGTATCTTCAAGTTCAACCACTTGATGCATACGACGGAAGCCAAGACCAACTAGCGTTGCTTTTTGATCTTTTGGATAACCAATGCCACTTTTAACTTGGCGGATTTTGAATGTTTTCTTAGCCATAATATTAAACCTTAGCTCGAAGTTTTGCCGCGACGTGCCGCAACTTGATCAGGACTTTCCAAACCTTTCAAACCATTAAATGTTGCACGTACTACGTTGATAGGGTTGCGTGAACCATGCGCTTTGGTTAAAATATCTTTAATACCAACCGCTTCAATCACTGCACGTACTGCAGCACCCGCAATCACACCCGTACCTTCAGTTGCAGGACGCAACATGACACGTGAAGCATCTTGTCTGCCTGTAGTTTGGTAATGAATAGTGCCGTTTTTACGTGGAATAAATACCAACGATTTACGCGCAATCTCATTGGCTTTACGAATCGCTTCAGGCACTTCTTTCGCCTTAGCATAACCAAAACCAACATGACCATTACCATCACCAACCACCATCAATGCCGCAAATCCAAAACGACGACCGCCAGCTACTACTTTAGCAACGCGGTTAATGTGAACGAGCTTTTCAGTCAGCTCAAGTTCTTCTGCATTAATCATTCAAACTCTCCTAGAACTTCAAGCCGGCAGCACGCGCAGCTTCAGCCAATGCCTGAACTCGGCCATGATATGGATATCCACCACGATCAAATGCCAAGTTGTCCGTCAATTTTTTCTCTGTTGCACGCTCAGCTAATAACTTGCCAACCGCTTCTGCACCTTTACAACCACCACCTAGCTCAACACCTTTGTCTAAGCTTGATGCAGATACCAAAGTTTCACCTTTGCTATCATCAATGATTTGCGCATAAATATGTCGAGACGAGCGGTATACACTGATACGCAAACGACCTGACGCTTTTACTTTAGCCCGAACTCGTCTTGAACGACGTACGGACGCATTGTTTTCATAACGTTTTACTGACACTTTGAAACGTCTCCTATCCTAAGCCCAATTAAGCCCGTTTACCTTCTTTGGTTGCAACATGCTCACCCACATAACGTACACCTTTGCCTTTATAAGGCTCTGGAGGACGATACGCACGAATTTCTGCTGCGACCTGACCAACACGTTGTTTATCAACGCCCGAAATCGTAATAATAGATTTCTCTACCTTAGCTTCGATACCATCAGGCAATGCATAAATCACAGGATGCGAAAAACCTAAAGACAAATCAAGGTTTTTACCCTGAACTTTTGCCCGATAACCAACACCGCGCAATTCCAAGTCTTTTGAAAATCCTTTGCTCACACCAATCACATTGTTCGCTACTAACGAACGCGCTAAACCAAAGTTTGCTTTGGTTTTTTTGGTGCCTAAATCAGAGCATTCTAAAGTTAAACGATTACCCTCAACTTTAGCACTAATATTAGCAAAAAGCGGTGATTCCATGGTTGCATTAGCACCTTTCACACTAATGCTATCTGCTTTTACTGTCACTTCAACACCCGCAGGGATTGAAACTGGTTGTTTACCTATACGAGACATTAAATCTACCTCAAAATACAGTACAAAGAACTTCGCCGCCGATGTTGTTAGCGCGCGCTTTCTTGTCTGTCATGATTCCTTGCGAAGTACTGACTACTGCAATACCGTAACCGTTACGTACACGTGGTAGTTCAGTTGCTGGCATATACATACGACGACCAGGCTTAGAAATACGTGTAATTTCACGAATCACTGCTTGACCTTCATCATCATACCTAAGTGTCAAACGCAAATAACGATGACCCTTATAGTTATAAGGCTTACCGCCCTGAATATAACCTTCAGCTTTTAAAATTTGAGCAATGGCTACCAAAGTATTGCTACCTGGCATTTCTACTTTTTCAAGCCCTGCTTTTTGTGCGTTGCGAATGCGGGTTAGCATGTCCGCGATACGATCCATCATCATAAGACTATTCTCCTGCCCACATTACCAACTTGATTTTTTCATACCTGGAATTTCTCCAGCCAATGCATGTTTTCTCAAACAAATACGACACATGCCTAATTTACGATACACTGAATGTGGACGACCACATAACTGACAGCGTGTGTAAGCGCGAACCTTAAATTTAGGTGTGCGCTGACTTTTCACGATTAATGCTTTAGTTGCCATGAAAAGCTCCTCTTAATGACTACGAAAAGGCATGCTAAACTGTTTCAACAGCGCGCGTCCCTCATCGTTGGTCTTTGCCGAAGTACAGATAGTAATATCCATGCCGCGAATTTTATCAATTTTATCATAATCAATTTCAGGGAAAATGATTTGCTCTTTTACACCCAGAGTATAGTTGCCACGACCGTCAAACGACTTCGGGCTAACACCACGGAAATCACGGATACGTGGCAATGCAATATTGACCAATCTATCCAAGAATTCCCACATGCGTTCGCCACGTAAAGTGACACGACAACCTACAGGCATATCATCACGTAACTTAAAGTTGGCAATAGACTTGCGCGCTTTAGTCACCACAGGTTTTTGTCCAGAAAGTGCTAACATATCTGTTAAAGCACCATCCAACAACTTGCGGTTTTGCGATGCTTCGCCACAACCCATATTCACTACGATTTTAGTAACCGTCGGAACTTCCATGACGTTTTTATAGCCCAGTTCCTTGATCAATGCAGGTTTCACACGATCCTTATAATCCTTTCTCAAGCGTGCCATTGCACTACTCCTACTGATCCAGCACTTCGTCACATTTGCGACAAGTGCGAACTTTACGACCATCATCTAATGATTTAACACCTACACGGACACCTTGGTCACATTTAGGGCAAACATACTGCACATTTGAAATTGCCATCGCTGCTTCACGCTCAATAATGCCGCCTGAATTCGCTTGTGATGCTTTGGTATGGCGTTTAACCATATTTACCTTAGCCACAATGACTTTATCTTTATCAGGCAATATACGGATCACTTTACCGCGAGCACCTTTATCACGCCCAGCAATGATTACAACTTCATCATCACGACGAATACGATATTTTACGTTCGTAGACATGTTTATTCCTCTTCCGTCTTAAAGAACTTCTGGCGCAAGAGAGATAATTTTCATATATCCCTTAGCACGAAGTTCGCGGGTTACAGGGCCAAAAATACGCGTACCAATTGGCTCACCCTGTTTACTTAACAATACAGCTGCATTTTCATCAAAGCGAATCGAACTTCCATCAGGACGACGAAACTCTTTAGCTGTACGCACCACAACGGCACGCTGCACTTCACCTTTTTTCACTTTGCCGCCAGGAATTACTTCCTTCACAGCCACAACAATCACATCACCAACGCTTGCATATCTACGTTTTGAACCACCCAAAACTTTAATACAAGTCACACGTTTAGCGCCTGAATTGTCTGCTACTTGCAGCACTGTTTCATTCTGAATCATTTTCCTGAACCTCTACAGTTGCTCAGTACGTGTGATTACAGTGTCCATCATCCATGTCTTACGACGCGATAACGGGGGACACTCAACAATACGTACTGTATCACCAATGTTGCAGGTGTTTTCTGCATCATGAGCCATATATTTTTTATGCGAACGAATCGTCTTGCGGTAACGTGGATGCATAAAACGACGTTCAACTTCAACTACAATCGTTTTTTCACCTTTATTGCTCACCACAACACCTTCTAAAGTGCGCTTATTACTACTTACTTCACTCATCTCTTATAAACCTCTTAACTACGTTCAGTCAGAACAGTCTGAATGCGAGCTATATCACGACGGTTGGACGAAATGCGGCTAGTTGCGTTCAACTGCATGGTTGCCTTTTGAAAACGCAATTTCATGCCTTCTGCTGCCAACTCATCCATTCTTTCTTTCAAATCACTCACTGAAAGCGCACGTAAATCTTCCATATTCATCGTCCTACTCCACGCATCACAACTTTAGTACGGATTGGCAACTTTGATGCCGCACGTTCCAAAGCTTCACGTGCAATTGTTTCATCAACACCGTCCATTTCAAACAACATACGACCTGCACGCACTGCGGCAACCCAGTATTCCGGAGAACCTTTACCTTTACCCATACGTACTTCAGCAGGTTTCTTGGTGACAGGCAAATCTGGAAACATACGAATCCAAACACGTCCTTGACGTTTAATGTGACGTGTCATCGTAATACGTGCCGCTTCAATTTGACGCGCTGTAATCCGACCAGGCTCCATCGCCTTGATGCCAAAATTACCGTAATTAAATGCTACGCCGCGTGTTGCCACGCCACGAATGCGCTGCAACTCTTTATGATGCTTGCGCCAACGAACTTTCTTTGGTTGTAACATAACTCTCTAATCTCCGTTATGCGTTCGCAGCTTCGCTTTCGCCAAGCTTCTCGCCGTTAAATACCCAAACTTTTACGCCAATAATACCGTAAGTTGTTTTGGCTTCAGCCACGCCATAATCAATTTCTGCTCGTAAAGTATGCAAAGGTACACGACCTTCCCTATACCATTCCATACGCGCAATATCAGCTCCGCCTAAGCGACCTGAGCAGTTGATACGAACACCTTTCGCGCCCATACGCATTGCACCTTGAACCGAACGTTTCATCGCACGTCTAAATGCAACCCTACGCTCAAGTTGGAAAGCAATGTTTTCTGCTACCAATTGCGCTTCAGCTTCAGGGCGTTTAATTTCAACAATATACACCTGAACTTCTTGCCCAAACTTGCGCAACAACTCGCTACGCAACGCTTCAATCTCAGAACCTTTTCTGCCGATAATCACGCCAGGACGCGCAGTATGCACAGTCACTTTCACTTTACCAGCAGGACGTTCAATAATGATTCTTGAAACACCTGCATGTTTCATGCGTTGCTTGATATATCTACGCATTTGGATGTCTTCACGAAGAAGCGAACCAAAATCTTTATCTGATGCATACCAAACTGATTCCCAACCGCGTGTAATACCTACGCGGAAACCAATTGGATTGACTTTTTGTCCCATTGCAGAACTCCCTTAACCGCGTTCGCTCACAGCCACAACTACATGACTATGACGATGGAAACGCTGACGCATACGACCCATACCTTTAGGGCGATAACGCTTTAAAACTTCACCTTGATCAATTTGAATCGTTGATACCGTTAAGTTATCCACATCCAAACCATTATTCTGCTCAGCATTCGCTACCGCAGACTTCAAAACCTTTTCAATCACACGCGCTGCTTTCTTTGGTGACAAAGATAAAGCCGCTAAAGCACGCTCAACAGGCAAACCACGAACCGCATTGGCTACCGTGCGAACTTTTTGAGCGCTAATGTGTGCATTTTTATGCATAGCACGTACTTCTACAGACATCTCTTACCTCTTCCGTGCTTTTTTATCAGCACCGTGACCATAAAAAGTACGTGTAGGTGAAAACTCACCCAACTTATGACCCACCATGTTTTCCGATACAAATACAGGAATAAATTTATTGCCATTATGCACAGCAAAGTTCAAACCCACAAAATCAGGAGAAATTGTTGAGCGGCGTGACCATGTTTTGATCACACCTTTTTTACCATTTTCAATCGCCTTCAATACTTTCTTCTCAAGAGAAGCATCAATGAACGGACCTTTTTTTAATGAACGTGCCATCGGCTACCTCACTTCTGATTGCGACGACGAACAATTTCACGATTCGAAGTCTTATTCTTTTTACGCGTCTTACGACCTTTAGTTGGTACACCCCAAGGTGTCACCGGGTGACGACCACCTGATGTACGCCCTTCACCACCACCATGTGGATGGTCAACAGGGTTCATCGCCACACCACGAACATGCGGACGAATGCCCAACCAGCGAGAACGACCCGCCTTACCTACTTTACGGTTAGAGTGATCAGCATTGGCAATCACGCCCACACTAGCCACACAACGCAAATCTACACGGCGAAACTCACCCGATGGCAATTTCAAAATGGCTTGCCCACTCTCTTTACCCATCAACTGAACTGAAGCACCAGCACTACGTGCCATTTGCCCGCCTTTACCTGGTTTCATTTCAACATTGTGCACCATAGTACCTACACGAATGTTCAACAATGGCAACGCATTGCCAGGGTTGATTTCAACATCTGCACCAGAGATAACTTTATCACCAGCACGCAAACCTTGAGGAGCCAAGATATAACGCTTATCACCGTTGCTAAATACTACCAAAGCAATATGCGCTGTACGATTAGGGTCATACTCAAGGCGCGCAATAGTACCTTCAATTCCGTGATTGTCACGCTTAAAATCAACCATGCGATAAAGACGTTTATGTCCGCCACCGCGATGGCGAGAAGTGATACGCCCGTTGTTGTTACGACCACCAGATTTAGTCAATCCTTGTGTCAAACGACCTTCTGGAGCACCCTTGTATAAATCAGGATTAATGATAGCCACACGGCCACGCACACCATTGGTCATTGGTTTCCAAACTTTAATTGCCATGTCTTATGCCTCTTCCGCCACTTCTAGCGATTGACCTTCAACCAAGCGAATCACAGCTTTGCGGTAACCTGAACGTGTTCCCACATGAGCGCCACGACGTCTTTCTTTGCTTGGCATGTTGATCACTTGAACTTTCACAACTTTGACTTCAAAAATTTCTTCTACCGCAGCCTTTACTTGCGCTTTGGTCGCATCCGTAGCAACACGGAAAGTGTATTGATTCGCTTCGCCTGTTGCTTTGTAACTTTTTTCAGTAATCACAGGGCGACGAAGTGTATTAAAATGATTGTATGCTGCAGCCATCACTCGCCTCCCAAGCGTTTTTCAATATTACTCAACGCATCTTCTGTAAGCACCAAGCTGTTGTATTTCATGATGTCATGCATATTCACCTGACCATCCAACACAATCTTGCTGTTCGGCACATTACGACCAGATCGTTGCACTTTCTCATTGGCTTCAGCCAAGACAAATAAGCCTGAGTTTACGCTCAATGCATCACGAACTGATAAAAATGATTTGGTTTTAATCGCTTCAAGCTCAAACTTATTCAACACAATCAAACGTCCATCACGCACCGCATCTGAAAGTAATACTTTCACTGCACGTTTACGCTCTTTTTTGTTGATACGTGTATTATAATCATGTGGCTGTGGACCATGTGCCGTACCACCGTGACGCATTTGCGCTGCACGTGTAGTACCTTGACGAGCACGACCTGTACCTTTTTGCTTAAATGGCTTTTTACCACCACCAGAAACATCACCCACTGTTTTGGTACTATGTGTACCAGCACGTTGCGCTCTAGCTAAAGCACTGTAAACACGATGCACTAAACCCGCATCGGATTCCAAACCAAACACATCCTCACGCAACTCACGAGAGCCAACTTCTTTGTTGTTCTGATCAACAACTTTCAACGCTGCCATCTTATGCCCCCTTCACTGCGGGACGAAGCTCAAGCAAACCATTTTTAGAGCCCGGCACTGCGCCTTTGACCAAAATACGATTTTGCGCTTCATCAACACGGATAATTTCAATGTTTTGCGTGGTAATACGCTTTGCGCCATAATGACCAGGCATTTTCTTGCCCGGAAATACACGACCAGGCCATTGGCACTGACCAGTAGAACCCATTTGGCGATGCACTTTTTCAGCACCATGCGTTGCACGTTGACCAGCGAAGTTGTAACGCTTCATTACGCCAGCGAAACCACGACCTTTAGATGTGCCTGCAATATCCAATTTTTGACCAGCTTCAAACAAGCTTGCTGTCAAATCTTGACCCAAGGTTAAATCAGGCTCAGCGGCTGTTCTAAATTCCAACAAACCACCCATCGCCTCTTGACCTTGACGAGCATAATGACCCTGCTCACCACGAGAAACTACTTTTTTAGCTTTACCAAACCCAACCTGTACCGCGTTGTAACCGTCCTTAGCTGATGTGCGCAAAGAAATTACTTTGCACGGCTCAACATTAAGAACTGTCACCGCTACTGCTGAACCATCTTCAGCAAATATTTGGGTCATACCCGCTTTTCGGGCAATCAAACCTGTACTCATGACCAAGCCCCTTAAAGTTTAATTTCAACATCGACGCCAGACGGA
>JAUZQU010000192.1 GCA_030950835.1 Mariprofundaceae bacterium
ACTATGAGCTAAGCGTACAGTTTTTCTAACTTAATACAATGATAGACCAGACCCCGAAGATGTGATTTGTTCCACCACTACAGCAACGCCATCACGCTCCGCAAAAATAACACTAGGGGTCTGGTCTATCATTGTATCATCCATTTGCTTCCCCCTTCACGATGTAATCATGAGCTAAGCGTACAGCTTTTCTAACTTAATACAATGATAGACCAGACTCCTTTACCACTTGCTAGTGTAGTTCATATAATTGATAGACTTGACTACGATTCTTAACAAGAAATAGCATCATTCAGCCAATATGTTGACTCACTGATAGGCAGACTGTTAAGACCGCCCAAATGATGTAAACCAACTTGCTCACAACACTAGCCATCGTTGCCACATCACGGTTAGCCTACTCAAGGTCAAGGTTTGGTGGCATTCATGCCTTAATATCACAGCAGCCACAGCACCGCACTCATTGCCAACACGGACAATGGCATATTCCAGCCTTTCATCAGCAAAGCGCGAACAGCCGAAGCCATTAAACCTGCAATCATTGTGGCGACATAAAATTGTTGCCACGGTAAACCGTGATACAACTGTAAGCTCCAAACACAGGCGAAACTCACCACCAATACCAAAAACAGATGCCCTGCCAATGTTTGCCTAGGGTGCATTTTCAAACCCAAACGTAAACCCCGTTTAGACTTATCCAGCAACTCAGCCAAACTCCAACCCACAGACAGGCTCAACGCCACACCCAAACCCAGCTCTGGCGCGTAGTGGAAAAGTTGGGCTGCAATCCATAATGAAAGCAATACCATCAGCCATGGCGCAGGCTCAGAGCTGCCTTGGGGCACACTATGCCAAGCCAGTTTAAGGTGACGCGCATAAGGTTTGTTTTGACGAAAAGATAAGATAATCGGCAATACCAATAGCGCCAAAGAAGCTAAAATCACCCTAGAATCTTCATAAGCTGGCCACATCAACAACCAAATAGAGAATAACACCGTCAAACAAAGGCGAATTAACGATGGATTTAAACCCTTGCGCACCAAGACCACCGATAACCAGAATAACTGAAATAAACCGATGATAAATAACGCCGATAAAAGCATGTCTCCACTTGAAATCAACATCTACCATATCCTTTTTACGCTTTTTTCTGCTAATCTTCGCCCACTTTGTTGTTCAGGAGCCAAGTTTATGCATGTTTCAACTGTAACCACAACCCCTTTTGTTGGTCAACGTCCAGGTACTTCGGGTTTGCGTAAGAAGGTTAAAGTTTTTCAGGAACAACATTATTTAGAGAATTTTGTACAAGCCACGCTCAACACTTTAGGTGATGTGGCAGGTCAAACTTTGGTTGTAGGTGGTGATGGGCGTTTTTACAACCGAGAGGCCATTCAAATCATCTTGCGCATGGCAGCAGCCCATGGTTTTAAGCGGGTATTGGTTGGGCAAGATGGCATATTATCCACGCCTGCAACTTCTTGTGTCATTCGTAAATATGATGCTTTGGGTGGTTTCATTTTATCTGCCAGCCATAACCCTGCAGGCCCTGATGAAGATTTTGGCATCAAATACAATGTCAACAATGGTGGGCCAGCGCCTGAAAGTTTTACCGAAAATATTTATCACAATACCACCAGCATCACATCTTACCGCATCCTAGAAGGCGTGGCTGATATTGATTTGTCACAACAAGGCGAAGTGCAGCTGGGCGATATGCAGATTCAAATCATTGATGCTGTCACCGATTATGCCGAGTTGATGCAAGAAATTTTTGATTTCCCCGCCATTAAAGACTTGTTGGCACATGATTTCAGCATTGCTTTTGATGCTATGTCTGCTGTCACAGGGCCTTATGCTCAGGTCATTTTTGAAGACATCTTGGGTGCGCCTCAAGGCACGGTGATGAATGGCGAGGCGTTAGAAGATTTTGGCGGCGGACACCCCGACCCCAATTTGACTTATGCCAAAGACTTGGTGGATAAGATGTATGCCGATGATGCGCCTGATTTTGGTGCTGCATCTGATGGTGATGGTGATAGAAACATGATTTTAGGCAATCGTTTCTTTGTCAATCCTAGCGACTCTTTGGCAGTGCTGGCTGCCAATGCCCACTTGGTAAAAGGTTATCAAGGTGGTATTTCTGGCGTGGCGCGTTCCATGCCAACCAGTGGGGCAGTGGACAAAGTGGCTGAGAAGTTGGGTTTGGAATGTTTTGAAACACCCACGGGCTGGAAGTTTTTTGGCAACTTGATGGATGCTGGTCGGGTGACGCTTTGTGGGGAAGAATCTTTTGGTACAGGCTCGGATCATGTGCGTGAAAAAGATGGTTTATGGGCAGTATTATTTTGGTTAAACATTTTGGCTGTGCGCCAAGAATCTGTGGAATCTATCTTGGTCAGTCACTGGAGCGAATTTGGACGTAACTTCTACTCTCGCCATGATTATGAAGCTGTGGATAGCGCAGCAGCACAACAAGTCATGGACACTGTGCGTTCGAACTTTGCTCAGCTACAAGGGCAACAGCTTGCAGGGCGAAACGTCCGTTTATGTGATGATTTTTCCTATACCGACCCGATTGATGCTTCCATAAGCTCTGGTCAAGGTTTACGAATCCTTTTTGCAGATGGTTCACGCATTATCTTTCGCTTATCAGGTACGGGAACTGCAGGAGCAACGATTCGTATCTATTTAGAATCATTTGAACAAGACCCAACTCAACATGGTTTAGATGCACAAGATGCTTTGGCAGACCTCATTGCTGCTGCAGATAGTATTTCCAACTTAAAAAGCCTTACAGGGCGTGAAAAACCTAGCGTCATCACTTAATAAGTAAGCATAACACAGAAAAATAGAGAACAGAGGACATCATGCGTAAAGTCGATGTGTTGATTGTAGGTGCTAGTCTTGCCGCAGCTGCG
>JAUZQU010000193.1 GCA_030950835.1 Mariprofundaceae bacterium
AAGGTCATATCATATGCATATTGAATATATCAGCATCAACCGTGAACATGACTTGCTGCCTGTGCAAAGCTTTGTAGCGCAAGAACAAACACGTATTTTTATAGCCGCCAAGATTGGCTCAACCCGTTTAATTGATAACCAAGCCATACCTTTCATTGAGGATAACCCACCATGCGTTTAACCATGCTTAAATCGAAACTACACCGTGTGACAGTCAGCCATGCCGAGCTGAATTACGAAGGCTCCTGCGCCATTGATCAAGACTTTATGCAACGCGCCAACATCTTGCCTTTTGAGCAACTGCATATTTATAATGTAAGCAATGGTCAGCGTTTCACCACCTATGCCATTGTGGCTCCAGCAGGCTCAAAAACGATAGGTATTAATGGTGCTGCTGCCCATAAAGCCAACACAGGTGATACGCTTATCATCTGTACCTATGCTGAATTGACCGCCGAAAAGGCGGCTATATTTCAGCCTGAGCTTGTATATTTTAAAGACCACAATGTCTTCAGCCATCAAAGCAAAGGTGAACTGGCTCAAGATAAGCTGTGATTCAAGCGCAGCCATAGTTACACATGCCCCACTAACCTCCCCCTTTTTTTAATGGTGCGGTTAGTGGTGATTTGTTCAGCCTACTTGCCAACTATGCCTCTTTATTGATGCATAAACGTTGTATAGCTAATGAAAACTTTGTAATAACGAAGCTGTAATTAAGTGCCAGCCGTCGACCAAGACAAAAAGGATGATTTTTAGCGGCAGAGAAATCATCACAGGCGGCAACATCATCATACCCATACTCATCAAAACACTAGCGACCACCAAGTCTAAGACCACAAATGGAATGTAAATTAAGAAGCCGATTTCAAAGGCTGTACGCAACTCGCTGATGACAAAAGCAGGGATGAGTACATGCATGGGGGTATCACTGGCGGTGTTGGGTTTTTCCATCTTGGCAGCGTTAAGAAATAAAAGTAAATCGTCTTCACGGGTTTGGCGCAACATAAACTGACGCAACGGGTTAATCGCTCTTTCCAACATTTCTGCTTGGTTGATGTCTTCATTCAAATATGGGGTAATGGCTTGTTGATCAATGGTTTCCCAAACAGGCATCATAATAAAAACAGTCATAAACAATGCCAAACCTACTAAAATTTGAGTCGGAGGGCTTTGTTGGGTGCCAAGGGCTTGGCGTAAAAAGGCAAAGACCACCAAAATGCGTGTAAATGAGGTCATCATGACTAAAATCGAAGGCGCTAAAGCAAGTACAGTGAGGCTGGCAATGATTTTCAGCCCTGTAAACCAAGCATCAGGGTCATCATTTTCGCCTAAACTGATGGATAAAGTGGGAATATCGGCAGCAAAACTAAGCTGGGGCAATAATATGCTCAAGATGAACAAGGCAAAGAGTGGTAAGCGCATGTTTGTTTTAAGTTTTGGCATGAGGGCTATGCTGGTCAACGTCTACCCGTATTCCCTGCATCTTTTCGACATCAATATCGGCAATTTTATGTACACCTGCTTGCCCTACCCCCAATAAGAAGTGTTGATCTTCATATTGGATTTCAACCACACTGTTTTTGGCATCCAAAGACAAACGTTGCACCACTTTTAACTTACGACCTTGGTGCGGCAAAGTATGATGTTGTAACTTACGCAAAGCCCAAACTAAACCCGCAAAGATTGCCAAGACTGCCGCCAAAGCAGCAACGGACTGTACCATCATCATGGTTAAACTGGTTTCAGGCATCATCGCACCCCACTATGAAGATAGGCTTTGAATACGGTCACCCGGAGGAATCACCTCAATCACCCTCACCCCTAGTTTACCATCGGCCGCCACCACTTCACCACGGGCAAACACCCGCCCATTGGCTAAAATGTTCACTTCGGCATTGGCTTCTTTTTTCAAGTCTAAAATCATACCTCGGTGCAAACGTGCCACCACATGTAAAGGCAATTGCACCCGCCCCAACTCCACACTCACATCTAATGGCACATGCATAATGGCTTCAAGGTTTACTTGTTGTTCATGATTGGAGGTTGCACTTGGTGTATCGCTGCTTGCATCTTCAACTTCGCTCATCTTATTCCTCCTTATTCATGGTTTAATTTCTCGAGCAGCTCTGCTGCCAACATACCATCTTGACTACCCGGCATCGCCTGAAACCTAGGAATCGAACTCACCCAAAGCGTGGAAGGCTCTTGCTCACTTTTGCTTAAAGGCAATAAATCACCTTCCCTTAAAGCCAAAAACTGCTGGATATCCAGTTGACACTGCCCCAATTCCAAGCGCAACGACAAAGGCACTTGTTCCATACTGGTCTGCAAGGTGCTTTCCCACTCCTCATCCACCATCAGAGGTTCATCAGAAATAACAGAACGCAAACTATCTAACACAGGCTCAAGAAAGGTGCGCGGATAATGGATATAAAAAGCACCGCGCAACTCTTCCGATGTTTTAATTTCATATTGTGCAGAGAAACAAGGGTCAGTAGATGACGCTACCGCTAAGAATTGAGGATCAACTTCAAGCTTAATCAAAGAAAAGTGCATCTCTCGCACGGGGCTCCACATGTTTGACAACAGTTTTTCCAACGATGAGGCAATACGTTTGGCTAAAGACAGCTCTACAGGCGACAATATATCCGAGCCTTGCCCAAATACTTCCCCATGCCCACCCAACATAGCATCAATATACGCCACAATGAGGGTTAACTCACAAGAGACCATCATACGTCCAAAACCTTCTACATTATAAACAAAAAACACCTGAGGTGCCTCTACATCGTCTTGTAAAATATCTTGATAAATACGCCGTGAAATTTGGGCTGAACCCACAGGTATCTCACGTTTAAAAGTGTCTGTCCATTGCTCTTTGAGCGTCTCTGCCAAACGTTGTTGTAAGTTCAGAAATAAAGGATATTTCTCTGGGCTATCTTCCACAGCAGATGCAAAATCAAAACTATCCACTTGTTCAGGTTGCGGGATGGGCGGTAAGCTGGCAAACAAAGCATGGGCTTGCTCTTGTGGAGCAATAGCTTGCATCAAAGCATCAATTTCTTCAGGCGCAAGAATAGGCTCTTGCCTATCGGTTGCAGGTGTCGTTTCAGTCATTGTGAGACAAAATCAGTGAAATAGAGGTTTTTAATGGGTTTACCACTCATTAAACGGTTCATACGGTAAATTAAATCCTCTTTTAACTCATATTTACCTTGTGGTGTACGAATTTCAGCAAATGTTTTGCTCGAAAGCAGGGTGATGACCATATCATTGATTTTGACCATGTTTTGTTCCACTACAGCTTGTGCATCTTCATTGCGTACTTCCAATTTGATTTTTGCCCGCAAAAAACGACTGACTTCGGCATCAGCTAAATTGATAGTAATATCTGCAATGTCTACAAATACAGGGGGTAAACTGGGGTCTTCCTCTTCAGGCTCTGGAATCGTGATGACTTCCTCAGTCGCATTGCCTTCTTGACCTGCTGGTGCTTGATCCATTTGCACCATTTTCCATGCTACAAAACCACCTACACCCAATACCAACAATAACAATAACAAGTTAATGACTTGCAACATACTGCCCGACTTTTTCTGTGTTGCCTCTTCTGCTTGATCAGCCATGAATTTCTTCCTCTCCGTTCTCTATTAACCCTAACGATAAACCACAATGTCCACCCGCCTGTTTTTCTCTCTACCATAAATCGTAGCATCGGTTGAAACAGGCGCGGAAGGACCATAACCTGCCAACGATAAACGATGCGCAGTGACACCTTCTGATTCAAGGATATGCAAGACTGATGCCGCTCTTGCCAAACTCAGACTCCAAGGGTCAGAAAACTGCTTACCCAACTTCGCTCTATCATCGGTATGTCCATTCACGCTAATCAAACCAGGCGAGCTAGCTAACATCTTTGCTAGCCTTCTAAGTGCTTGAATATGCTCTTTTTTAAGTGTTGCCGAGCCATCTTCAAATAAAGCTGCATCTTCCATGCGTAGATATAATTTATTGCGCACAATCAGCGAGCGCACATGGTGTTGCAAGGTACTATTTTTTAAAACAACGTTACTATTTTGACGCATTGCCAGCATCAACTCCCTTGGGGTGACGATGCGTTGCAGCTCCAAAGGTGAAATGATACTGATTTCAGTGCCTGCACCTGAGCTCAACACCGAAACAGCTTGGGTAAAGTAGGTTGAGATGTCCTGCAAGCCTGTTTTATCCAGGGTAGACATCGATACAAGCAGGATAAAGAAGGTTAACATCAGGCTAATCAAGTCGGCAAAGGTGGTCATCCATGCTTCTGGATCGGGTAAGATTTCAGGTTCTAATTTCTTTTGACGTGGCATCAGAAACTCTTCATCGGCGGTGCAACCGCAGGCAGCTGTGGTGGCCCAAGTGTGCTGCCTGTTTCAATGCTGCTTTCATGTATCGTCACAGGGCGGAATTTAAGCACAATTTCAACCCTACGACTTAAATCAGGCTGCTGCTGAATAGGATGTTGATCACCCATACCCGCAGCAACCATACGCCCTTTGGCAACGCCACGTTGTGCCATCGCATGAAAGAAACTCATGGCACGCGCAGCAGACAATTCCCAATTCGAAGGAAACAATGAGCCGCGCACTGGTGTATCATCCGTATGCCCTTCAATACGCACTTCAATCACTTCAGGTTTTTGAAATATCAAAGCAAGCCTATCCATGAGAGGGTACATATTACGTGTTATATCAACATGCCCTTGGGAGAAGATGATGTTTTCAGGGAAACGTACGCGAACTTTATCTTGATCCAAAGGTAAGACATGAATCGCCGAACCCAAACCCAGCTCACGGGCGACATCTGTCAACTCTTTGGCGGTGCGCTTTGGTGCGCGGGTACCCTCTACAATATCACGAGCTGGCATGGATGGACCTTTGCCTTCTGTTAAATTTGCACCTTTGGGCAAGGGGCTAAATGTGCCCGCAAGTGAACCTATTGCTGCTAATCTACGCTCTTCCACAATCACCGCAATCGAGGTGAGCAGGATAAAAAATGCCAACATCTGCATCATCAACTCTAGGAACAAGGCTGCTCCTGGGTCAGATGGCGGAGGAATGGGGTCAGGTTTTTTTTGACGCTTTGCCATGGGATAGGTTAATCAAAAGAGGATGTGCGATCTTTGGGCGCTAAGTAACCCAAAAGCTTTTGTTCCATCACCCTTGGGTTTTCACCTGCAACAAGCGATTGAATGCCTGTCAAAATGATTTCATGCACCAAAAGCTCTTCTTTACTGCGTGTTTTAAGCTTGGCTGCCATGGGTAAAAAGATGATATTCGCCATCAATGCACCATAAAATGTGGTCAACAAAGCCACTGCCATCGAAGGACCAATCGATGAAGGGTCTTCCATATTGGATAACATCAATACCAAGCCTACAAGCGTACCAATCATACCCATAGAAGGGGCAAACGTACCCAAGGCGGTCATCATGTCTGCGCCACGCAAATGCCTTTCACCCAACTTATCAATTTCCATGTATAAAATAGATTCGATTTCACTGGGTTCTTGCCCATCAATCGCCATTTGTAACCCTTTGGACATGAAACTATGGTCAATATCCTTTACTTTGCTCTCTAAAGCCAAAATACCATCTTTGCGAACAACTTGTGCCAACTCCACCATTTGGCTGACGATGTCACTGCCTGCTATAGGTTTGGTGAGCACCGTCTTCAAGCTTATTTTGATGACACCAAGCGCATTAGCCAATGGGTATGCCACTAAAAACACACCCGTCGTACCGCCGACCACAATAGCAATGGAGTTGATATCAATAAAACCTGCTACAGCATCACCAATAGCAAATAATACCAAACCAAAAGCAACAACTAAACCTATCAGGGTAGCTATATCCACGGTACTTCCCTCCTGCAACATGTCTTCCTCTATGCGCAAGGATGGTTAAGCGAAAAGCATGCCACATTGTGAGAGGCACTGCAGAGTATGGTCGTGGTACGGTATGTATGGGTTGATTGCAGGGGTAAAACATGTTCAAACTTGACCATTGCATGATGATTCCACACGATGTTGCCATGAATTCTACGCTTTTACCCATTTCTGAACATACTTTAAGTCGGATGTTGCACCAAATGATACCCGCAGATGCCGATGATGCTGATTTATATATTCAACACAGCAGCTCTGAATCGGTAGCACTTGAAGAAGGGCGGGTCAAACATGTTTCCGCCAGCACTTCACAAGGCATTGGAGCGCGGGTGATTATAGGCGAAGCCTCTGGTCATGCTTATACCGATTGTTTTGATACTTCCGCACTCATGGATACTGCCCAAGCAGCCAGATCCATTGTCCAAAGTGGGCAAGAGCGCAAGCCATTACACATCCAGCCTCAAGCCTTACAACATCAGTTATATAAGGCACAAAACCCCAGCCAACAGGTGAGTTTACAGGAAAGAAAAGCCTTGTTGGAAAAACTTGATGCTTTGGCGCGTAGCTTGGATAGCCGAGTGCAGCAGGTTTCCGCCAGTATTTCGGTTGGTTTTAAACAAGTGCAAATTATTCGCATGGATGGTTTAAGCTTTAGCGATGACCGACCTTTAATTCGTCTGAATATTTCGGTGGTAGTGGAAGATAAGGGTAAACGTGAAACAGGTGGCGCAGGTGGTGGTGGCAGGTTTGATGTCACACGTTTGCTTGAAACGGGGGAAGCTGAGCGTTTGACCCGTGAGGCGGTTCGCCTTGCTTTGCTGAACCTTGAAGCCGAAGCCGCACCTGCAGGAACCATGCCTGTGGTCTTAGGCCCTGGCTGGCCTGGTATTTTACTGCATGAAGCCATTGGACATGGTTTAGAGGGTGACTTTAATCGTAAAGGGACTTCTGTCTTCGCTGGAAAGATGGGGCAACAAGTTGCCGCTAAAGGGGTGACTGTAGTCGATGATGGTTCGATTGCTGAGCGCCGTGGTTCATTGAATATTGATGATGAGGGAACAGACACCCAATGCACCACTTTGATTGAAGATGGTATGTTGGTGGGTTATTTACAAGATAAACAAAATGCCCGTTTGATGGGCGTAGAGCCTACTGGTAATGGCAGGCGTGAATCGTATGCCGATCCAGTGTTGCCGCGTATGACCAATACTTTTATGTTGGCTGGCAATGATGCGCCTGAGTCTATTTTAGCCTCATTGGATGATGGGATTTACGCCGTGAACTTTGGTGGTGGGCAGGTGGACATCACCTCGGGCAAATTTGTCTTCACGACTTCTGAAGCTTATAGGGTGAAAAATGGTAAGATTCAACATCCTGTCAAAGGGGTAACCTTGATTGGTGCAGGGCATGAAGTGCTCAAAAAGGTTTCTATGATTGGTGATGATTTGCAGCTTGACCCTGGTGTAGGCACTTGCGGTAAAGCGGGGCAATCTGTGCCTGTGGGTGTAGGTTTACCCACGATTCGCATTGATGAATTGACCATTGGCGGCACTGAATCGGTCTAGTTCAAACCATGGCAATGCCAGAATACTATGATTTTGACCTATCTGCTGTTAAATTACGCTGCATTTCGGTGATTTTGAGGTAAGTGGTAAGTAATGATTTCTTTGATTTGGGCAATGGATGAACAGCGCTTGATTGGTGCAAACAATCAAATGCCGTGGCATTTGCCAGCGGATATGCAGTGGTTTCGTCAACACACTACAGCTAAAAACATCTTGATGGGTCGGAAAACCTTTGCTTCACTGGGTAAACCTTTGCCCAAGCGTCACAATATCATACTCTCACGACAACAAGGGCTGCATATCGAGGGTTGTGAAGTCATCACCGATATTCAAGATATCATTAGCCGTTTTAGTGATAGTGATGATGAGCTGATGGTGATTGGTGGTGCGGAAATATATGCTTTGATGTTGCCTTTTAGCCAACGTTTGTATTGCACCCATGTATTGCACCAATTTCAAGGGGATACATGGTTTCCTGACTTCGAGATGTCCGATTGGCAACGCACACAACAGCAAAAGTTTAGCAGGGATGATAAAAATCCTTATGCTTATCGTTTTGAAGTCTATGATCATGTTTAAGGAGTTGAAATGAAACGGATAATTTTATTATGTACCATGCTTCTACTGTTTAGCGAAGCTGTTTGGGCAAATGATCAAGCAGCCTTGGATCATGTTAAAGATACCATGCAAGCAGGGCGTTATGCCACGGCGATTGAGGAGCTACATCGCTTGCTTGAAAACGAGCAAGATAACTACCAAGCATGGTTTTTATTTGGTGTCGCTCAGGCCTTAGAACAACGATACAATCAAGCGATTGAAGCATTTAGACAAGTCATCTTTTTGCGCCCTGATTTGGCAGAGCCACATAATAATCTAGCAGGGGTATACTCTGCCTTGGGTGACCCAAAGATGGCTGTACAAGAGCTGGAAAAGGCCTTACAAAAACAACCTGATTATGCCATTGCCGAAGAAAATATTGCCAATTTATACATTGATTTGGCACTGAAACATTATCGCAATAGCTTGGAAAAAGCTGCTAACCCTGTGGTTGAGCAACGTTTTGCACGTTTGTTGCAAGTGCGCAATCCTACGGCACCCTTAGCAACCAAGGCTGCGCCAACTGAAGAGCCCGTTGCCGACCCGATTTCAAGCCCAACTTCAAATCCAGTTCCAAATCCAGTTTCAAATCAAATTGCAGACGCAACTCCAGAGCCTGTCTCTATGCCCGTTATGCAGCCTGAAATCAAGGCAACTGCTGCCCAAGCAAATGTAGCTCAAGTTAGCATGCAACACACTACGCCCATCCCAAATGCCAAGCAGCAAACAGCAGTAAAACCTGAATTTGTAGACGAAGAAGATCTGTCCATCACAGCTGTTTTGGATGCTCTAGAAGCATGGCGTTCCGCATGGTCAGCTCAAGATCTAAAGGCTTATTTTTCCGCTTATGCCAAAGACTACCGGCCGCCTGAAAAATTTGCGTCTCTCCAAGCATGGCGGAGCTATAAAAACCGCGTAGTGATGAATAAAAAGTTTATTAACATTAGCTTGGAACAGGTAGAAGTGGAAATCCAAGGTAAAGTTGCTGGTATCACATTGTTACAACATTTCCGCTCCAACACTTTCAACAGTGATGGGCGCAAACAAATCGTGTTTAAACATGGGCAATATGGTTGGAAGATTCACACTGAGGTATCGTTCTAAATGAAAAGAGTCATCTTGATTATATCGCTATGTGCATTTGCCGTGCCTAGTATATTGGCTGCGGAGAAGCTGCAACTGCATCAAGGTTTGAGTGAGCGACTATGGCAAAATCTTGAGGCAGAGTCATCACTTGCCGAGCCTGAACGCAGCATACTTGGAGCTACCCTTGCTTTGGAGCAAAACAACCATCACAAAGCCTTAAGCATCTTAAATCAAACACAACATAGTCAAGACCCTTTGGCAAACCTGTTGAAAGCTGAAGCTTATCGCCGTTCGGCTTTAGAGGCGGTAGTCTCAGCAGGCACATATGCCAAACATCAAAAGGCTTCACAGCAGCAGTTGGCTGCGGTGAATTTTAATCAAGATTTAGATGAAGCCAAAGTGCGTTTGAGGGCATTTGCCGACCAGGTGGATGGTGTATTGGGTTATCCTATGGACTTACTACAGCTATCTGAGCATATTCAAAGTGTATTTTTAGTGGATAAGGCGCGCTCGCGTATGTTTGTTTATCAGCGTGACCTAACGGGTGATTTCAAACGCGTTGCGGATGAATATGTGGTGACGGGCAAAAAATCGGGTGACAAAAAACAACGTGGTGATGCCCGCACACCCAATGGTATTTATCAGTTCACTGAAATCCGCCATGATCCTGCTTTAACATCGCAATATGGCCCAGTGGTCTTCCCCATTGATTATCCAAACAGCTTGGATCGGTTGCATGGTAAAGATGGTGATGGCATTTGGATGCATGGTTATCCTGAAACAGTGAGCCGAAGACAGCCTCAAGATACACGCGGCTGCTTTGCCTTGCCCAATAAAAACTTACTGCAGATGGAACAATATGTACAACCAGGTTTGAGTCGTGTTTTGATTGGTGAAAATTTTAAGTTTGGTGCGCCTGAACAACAAGCTGCCTTATTAACATCCGTGCAACAAAGTGTTGCAGCATGGCAACAAGATTGGCAATCGCTGAATAGTCCTGCATATTTAGAGCATTATCACCCTAGTTTCCAATCGGGAAAATACAATTTAAGACGTTGGAAATCGTATAAAACACGGGTAAACCAGCATAAAAAGTTCATTCGTGTACAGCTTTCTGATTTTAATATCATTCGCGATGTAAGCCGTTGGAAAGAGGGTGAAGTGGTATTGGTGGAGTTTCAACAACATTACCAATCAAGCAATTATCAAGATACCACGCATAAACGTCTGTATTTAGCCCGTAATACCGCGCAAGATGCTTGGAAAATTCTGATTGAAGAGAGTATTCAGCCATGACAGAGCCATTTGAATCCGCCAACGATACTAGCGATATTACCGCCCCTGCCGATTTGGGCGAACGTCGTATGCAGCACATGGCAGCAGAAAACAAACAATTGCGTCAGTATGTCGCCAGTATGATGCATAGATTGCGTGAAAATGATCAGCTTTTTACCCGCTTGTTTGATCTTGAAGCCAGCGTATTATCCGCTGGTGACCCAGAAGATGTGTGTTTCACCTTATTACGCGAGTTGCGCAGCCAATTTAATTTGGACATGGTGCGTTTTTGGTTTGATAGAGACAGCTTGGTCGGCTCATGTCGTATGAGTTCATTGTCTGAGCATGATTTGGTATGGCTTGAAGCTGGCGAAATTGAAGCCATGGGTTTAGCCCAACGTAATGTATGGTTATTACAAATGGATCAAGGTGGTTTCTCTTGGTTGCAACAACGTGATGAAGACTTGGGCTCACTGGCATTATTACGTTTAGGGCGCAGCAATCGTCCTTTTGGCATCCTTGGCTTGGGTTCGTTGGATGATGAACGCTTTTCACCCGAACAAAGCAGTGATTTTTTACAACATCTTGCCCAAGTGGTCGGTTTAAGCCTTGAACATGCCATTTCACGCGAGCGTTTGGCACGTTTGGCAATCACCGATGCTTTAACAGGTAGCCATAATCGCAGATTTTTACAACCTTATAGCCATCAACCTATCTCCAGCTGGTTTGGCAAAGAAACTGCCGTAGCCTGTATTTATTTTGACATGGATGATTTCAAAGGGCTAAACGATCGTATGGGGCATGCCGCTGGTGATGATGTATTGAATCATTTTTGCCTGACCGTGCGCCAATATGTACGCACCCAAGATCCTTTGATTCGTATGGGTGGTGATGAGTTTACGTTGCTACTGCCTGGCTGTGACTTAGAAAAAGCCAATAAGATTGCAAGAAGTATTGGCAATGATATGGATAAAGCAGGTTTTAATGGTGAAAGCATCGGGGTGAGCATGGGTTTATCATGGTCTGCGCCTGACGATGACATGAAGTTGCACAACTTGATTCAACATGCGGATAAAGCCATGTACGTTGCCAAGGCTTTAGGTGGTAATCGCCTTGAACTTGCAGCAAATCTCATTGTGGTTGACTAAATACTGCTGCTCTCTGACTTAATTCACGCCTTTTGTAACGAGCTTACCCATGTACGCTTGCTTTCTAAACATACGCTAAATAGTTATCAACTTGATTTGAGGCGTTTAAGCGAGTTTTGCGCTAAAAACATGCAAAAAAAGCAAGAAACCATCGCTTTAGAACATGTTTCACGCCAAACTATTCAAGATTGGTTGGTGGATGCACATGCCCAAGGTTTAGCCGCGGCGACATTGAGTCGGCGTTTATCGGCGGTGAAAAGCCTGTTTACATTTGCCATGCGTTTAAAACATTGTACGGATAACCCCGCAGCAGGGCTTAGAGCGCCCAAGTTGGCTAAACGTTTGCCCAAGACTGTGCCGCAAGCGCAGACCCAACAATTATTAGCCGAGAATAACCGCCCCGCTGAAACACGCGAGCTGGCATTGTTAGCCTTGTTATATGGCAGTGGTTTACGGGTGTCGGAAGTGGTCGGTGTCGATATTACAGACCTCAATTTAAAACCAGATGAGGCGTGTGTACGGGTATTGGGCAAAGGTAACAAACAACGGATTGTACCCCTGCCCACCCTAGCAGCAGATTTATTACAAGCTTGGTTAGTAGAGCGTGCGAAGATGTTGCCTGATCATTTTGCCCTTTTTCTCAATCGTTTTGGTAAACGTCTGAATGTGCGTAGTGTGCAGCGTATGTTAAAAGACAGAGCTTTGGCAGCAGGGGTGGATTTAAGTATTACACCGCATCATTTGCGTCATTCCTTTGCCACAGATATGTTAACAGGTGGTGCCAATTTGCGCAGTATTCAAGAGATGTTAGGGCATGTATCCTTGACCACAACCGAGCGTTATACCCACATCACCTTACCCCAACTCCAAGCTACCTATATCAAGGCGCATCCGCGCTCTACCAAGGCAAAAGTGACTAATAAAACATGAATACACCATCTTACTCCGTGCGCAATTGCGCCTTACAAGTCTTACACGCCGTTTTATGCCGCAAACGCAAAGCCAAAGCTGAAATTGAAGCCATGATAACCAGGCAAACATGGCAAAGCCGTGATGTAGGTTTGTTGCGTGAGTTGGTTTATGGGGTGCTGAAACATTATTATGCGCTTGAAGTGGATGTCAGTCGCTTTGTGCCCAAGAAACCTGAGGAACATGCCCGTTTAGCCTTATTGTTGGGTGCATATCAACTGCGTCATATGCGGGTTCCTGATCATGCGGCGGTGGCGGAAACAGTCGCTGCTATCAAACCTTTTGACCCCAGAGCAGCAGGTTTTGTCAATGCGGTGTTAAGGCAAGTGAGCCAACAGCCCGCACCTGAAAAACTCAAACCCCAACAACGCGCTGAGTTACCAAAATGGATGTACGCCTTGTGGCGTGATGCCTTTTCTGCTGAAAAAGTGCAAAGCCTGAGTGTGATATGCCAAGCCACACCTGATATTTGTCTGGCAGTGTTAGAAAATCGTGAAACATGGTTAGAAAAAGCAGAAAGTGCAGGGTTTTCATGTGAAAAAGGACAATTATCACCTTTTTCTGTGCTTTTAAGTGCCAAAACGGATGTCAGCAGTCTGCCTGATTATGCAGAGGGGGCTTTTATGGTCATGGATCAAGCCGCTCAAGCAGCAGTGATGGCAATGCAAATACCAAATTCTACAGGTGTCCTGCTTGATTTATGCGCTTCTCCGGGTGGGAAAACTGCCTTGTTAGCACACCGTTTCCCTCAACATCAGGTGGTTGCAGTCGAGTTAAATGCCAAGCGTTTGCCCCGTTTAACTGCCAATATCCAACGTTTAAAGCTTAATAATACCAGCATCTTACGCGCTAATTGTGCAGACTTACCCTTTGCTGACTGTAGTGTAGATGCCATATTGTTGGATGCACCATGCACCGCTTCGGGCACTTTGCGCCGTCATCCTGATGTGAAATTTGTCCACGACCAACAAGCCATGTTGGATGCTGCTGCCTTGCAGCTTCAGTTATTACATGAGGCATGGCGTGTGCTGCAATATGGTGGCGTGTTGGTGTATGCGGTATGTTCAATTCACCCTGCTGAAAATGAAGCTGTGTTGGCAGATATACGAGGGGTGGAGCTGCAACAACGTTTATTCCCTAGCGCTGAACATGACGGTTTCTTTTTTGCCCGTATAAGGAAAGTGAAATGAAGATTGTAAGTTGGAATGTAAACTCATTAAAGGTGCGTTTACCACATGTTTTAGACTATTTAGCCACACATCAACCTGATGTTTTGGCATTACAAGAAACCAAAATGACCGATGATAAATTTCCTGAGCAAGCCTTGTTGGATGCGGGTTATCAAGTCGCTTTTATGGGGCAAAAAACATACAATGGTGTGGCTATCATCAGCCCGCATCCCATTGAAGATGTGGTGCAGAACATCCCTGATTTAGATGACCCGCAAAAACGTGTTTTAGCCGCCACTATTCAAGGCATACGCATCATCGATGTCTATATTCCCAATGGGCAAGAAGTAGGCTCTGAGAAATATGCCTATAAAATGCAATGGTTAAGCGCATTACACAGCTATCTTCAAGCAGCGTTAGCCCAACATCCAAAGCTGGTTGTCTTGGGTGATTATAATATCGCACCTGCAGATATCGATATTCATGATGCTGCACGTTGGGCGGGCAAGATATTATGTTCTGCGCAAGAGCGTACCCATTTTCAAGCCCTCTTAAAGCTGGGTTTACGCGATAGTTTGCGTGAGCTTCACCCCGAAGAACCGATGTTAAGCTGGTGGGACTACCGCATGAATGCTTTTCGCCGCAAATGGGGCATTCGCATTGATCACCTCTTGGTAAGTCAGCCAATTCAACTGCAAGATGGCGGCATACACAGCGAAGAACGCGCTAAAGAACGCCCTTCAGACCATGCCCCAGCTTGGTTGGATATCAAGTGAACTAACGTCCCTTCATTTAGTCCTCTTCATATCATGTATAATTCAATTTACTTCATCTCCAAGCCTGTCATCTTTAGCTCCTATACACTGGTATGTAATATTAAGAATATGATGCACAAAACACTTTGAAAATATCATTGGGTCTGTAACGTCGCAAAGCGTGAAGAAAAATACAACCCATGTCAGGAACCCTTCCCCTGCTGATTTGCGCCCTAGCCTGCTTGGCAAAAAAGGGGTTAGCGAAAAACGTTTTCGCCCCGTTTTGACAGGCTAAGCGAGGGGGAACAGCAAATCATTTGGGCAGTTTCTTTGCTTCGTTTCTGGAGGTAAATTGCGCCAAGCGCAAGAGAGACTACCCTGGGGTATTGGTGGCAAAGAAATGATGGGAGAACTTGCCCTTTTCACTGGTGAACAATTAAATAGTATACTGTCCCCGAATTAGGATAAACACCAAACAAAGCGTGATCTTTTTTACATCTTTTACCTTAATTAGCTGAATATTTTCCACAGCAGCGCCATCGTAAAAGCCAAGTTAAAACCAATCATCCACTTCAGCAAGTGAAGGTCACTTTTCATTTCATAAATATCTGCATCATATTGGGCAACGGCTTTTGCTGCCGCCTCAGCCTTTTCTTTGGATGCCCCAGCATCCGTCAAAGCATCATATACTTCTGCTGTCTAACGTCAATTACTTTGTCCGGTCGGCGACAAGTAACTTGTCCGGTTTTAGTCAGTGCAAAATTAAATTTCATTTCTAGCTCCTTTTTGGATTATGAGTTGTTAGATTGGGCGTAGCGCTTTCGGAAGCTTTCGGCTTGAATATCGATGATGATGCTGTGGTGTACCAAGCGATCTACCGCCGCTACCGTCATGGCGCTGTCGGCGAAGATGTGTTCCCACTGGGAGAAGGGCTGGTTTGATGTTACAATCATGCTTCCCGACTCATAACGATAAGATATAAGTTCAAATAAAACATGGGTTTCCGCCTCGCTTTTGCGGACGTAGCCGATGTCATCAACAATGATCACAGCGTACTTATCCAGCTTATGTAGCAAGTCATCTAGGCGCAGTTCATTGCGCGCCAACTGC
>JAUZQU010000194.1 GCA_030950835.1 Mariprofundaceae bacterium
CATAAAGAAATATAGCATATTATTAATGCGTATTTTCGATTGGAAACATGCTCTGTTTGGTTAACTGAATTTGACTTTAAATTATAAAAAAAGCCATTTTTACGATCAATGACTGATTATAATTTTAATGCGATTGCCCTGGATAAATAAGCCTGTCATTTGTTTTCTCACCTGTAATATGTCAGCCTTGGCGACTGTGCCTTGTATCACTGCGTTCAATGAGCAAGGCGATACATTAACCATATCATCTTCCAAGGAGCAGCCATGATTCAACAACGTACGCTTGATCATTCGATTCGCTGTAGTGGTATTGGTTTACATACAGGTAAAAAAATTGAGTTGGTATTAAACCCTGCTGAAGTAGATACGGGTATTGTCTTTATCCGTAGTGACTTGGGTATTGAAATTCAGGGGCATGTCGATTCGGTTGTCGATACACGCCTCTGCACCACCATTGGCAAGGGCGAGGCTAAAATCGCCACCATCGAACATATCATGTCGGCTTTGGCTGGGCTTGGCATTGATAATGCGCGTATTGAAGTCAATGGTACGGAAGTCCCCGTGATGGATGGTTCGGCATCACCATTTGTGTTTTTGATTCAGTGTGCAGGTATTGTTGAGCAAAACAAAGCCAAAAAAGTGCTGCGCATTTTAAAACGGGTAAGCATTGAAGATAAAGATAAGTCTTGTGCTTTATACCCTGCTTCGGGTTTTCGTGTCTCTTATTTATTGGATTACCCACATCCACTTTTATCCAACTGCAAGGTAAGTTTCGATTTCTCGCGCCAAGCTTATGCGCGTGAAGTAGGGCGTGCGCGTACGTTTGGTTTTATTCATGAAGTTGAGGCTTTGCAAAAAGCAGGTTTGGCTTTGGGCGGATCTATGGATAACGCCGTAGTTTTGGATAAATATGGTGTGCTGAATACAGGTGGATTGCGTTACGCAGATGAATGTGCGCGGCATAAAGTCTTGGACACCGTAGGCGACTTATTTTTAGCAGGTTATCCGTTGGTTGGTGCGTTTGAAGGCGAGCGTAGTGGTCATGCGATGAATTGTGCGATTGTCAAAGCTTTGCTGGCAGATGAAAGCGCATGGGTGATTGAAGATTTGAAGGAAGATGTGCATACAGTATCCACCCAAACATCCAGCCAAAGTATCACCGTTTAGTTCCCAGTCTTGTGCGCGTTATGAGATAGCTAAAGGGTTACGCCCTGCACAATCTTTTTCATCTCCCCATATCGTATCTTTATTGGCATGAACAGCCATGCCTGCTTGGGCTAAACGTGTTGGCGTAATGCCTGTATATTTAAGGTTGGTGCCGTGTAGACGTGCCATATTTAAACAAGCACCAAACAAATTAGCATGTTTTAAGTTGGCATCATCCAAGGTGGTGGACGATAAGTTAGCGCCAGACAAAATAGCTTGTGATAAATTGCTACCATTCAAAAATGCACCACTTAAATCAATGTCGGTAGCTTGCACTTTTCTTAAATCGGCATGGCTTAAATCAGACCAGCTAAAATGGCTATCATCCAACCAGCTTTCATGTAAGTCCACATGTGTCATGTTACAAGCTGTGCCATTCATGCGCCGCAAATCACCACCATGTAAGTCGGCATGACTTAATATACACTGGCTTAAATCTGCTAAACGCAAGCTGACAAAGGGTAACCTGAGGTGTTTGAAATGGCAGTCTTGTAGTTGAACTCCGTCTAAGCATAAATGGCTGATAGCATCGTGTGCCGCAGGTAATAATTTGCTGACTAAGGCATTGAGCTTGCGTGTGGCGATTTTTTGTTGCCAAGCAGCTATATATTTGGGGCGAAAGTCATGCTGGATGCTCGCTTGTGCTAATAAAAGTGCGCATGATGCCAAAGCAGCAGATGTTTGCAGATGATGCAGTTGTACGCTGTTTTGCAAATCTTCAACCACTTCCCTAAAGGCAAAATCATCATGAATATGGGCAATCCGCTGATTCAAGTCAGGCAGGTTAGCATCATCATGGGTTAGAGCGCTTATTGGCTGCACCTGTTGTAAAGCTTCAACGGATAAATACATAACATATCTATCGCAAAATAGCTGCCAATATGAAGTTGTATCTCAGCTTGTATACATCCACTATCAACAATCCTACTTTTCGGTGTTACCCTTTCGCCCATGAATCAAGCAACGCGCGAGCAAACACATTTTGGCTTTGAAACAGTGGCATCCAGTGAGAAAGCGGGTAAAGTGATGGAGGTTTTCTCCTCTGTCGCTTATAAATATGATATGATGAACGATGTGATGAGTTTAGGTATGCATCGCTTGTGGAAACGCGCTTTTATTGCCAAGGCGGTATTGCCCAAAGGGGGCAAGGCATTGGATGTGGCGGCAGGTTCTGGAGATATTGCTATTGGTTTGCTCAACAAAAGCAAACGCCAAGCGCGGGTGATACTGACTGACTTAAATGGCCCGATGTTACATGAAGGCGCAAGGCGGGTGTTGGATGAAGGTATGCTGTCGGGCACTGCGGACTGTATTCAAGCTGATGGTAGCAAACTTCCCTTTGCCGATAATAGTTTTGATTTGCTAACGATTGCTTTTGGTATTCGTAACTTTGTAGATGTGCCTATGGGTTTGAGTGAGTTTTATCGGGTGTTAAAACCTGGGGGGCAGTTCATGTGTTTGGAGTTTTCTAAACCTGTATTGCCGATGTTGGATGTGTTGTATGATGCTTACTCTTTTAATGTGATTCCAACTATGGGTGAGAAGATTACGGGAGACAGGCAATCTTACCAATATTTGGTGGAGTCGATTCGTCGTTTTCCAGATCAAGAACGTTTTAAGACATGGATTGAACAAGCAGGATTTGGCTTGGTACGATATGATAATATGACAGGTGGTGTGGTGGCTATGCACCGAGGATATAAGATATGAGTGTGATGTTTTTACCGTTGCGGTTGATTCCTGTTCCTTTGCAATGTGTGGTGTTGGCTTCGGTATTGCAGTTGTTTTTTTCGGGCAATGACAAGTTTACCGACACTTTAGAAGCCATGGAAGGCAAGGTGTTTCGTGTGTACATCAAAGACACGGGGGCGGTACTGTTCATTGGTTTCAAACATGGTTCTGTTTGGGTGCACCCTTCGTCTGAACAGCGACCTGATGTGAAAATTGAATCGACCACGGCAGGCTTTGCGCGGCTGTGTTTTGCCAAGGAAGACCCAGATGCACTGGTGTTTCAAAAGGTGTTGAAGTTGTCGGGTGATTCAGAATCCATGTTACGCTTTCAAAAGCTGCTGGCTGAGCTTGATTTGGACTGGGAACTGGAGTTACGGCGTACTTTTGGTGACTTTTTCGGTCAAAAGGTGGCAAAAGCAGCCTATGCTTTGGTTGCAGCAGAGCAAAATGTGCGTCAAACATCAACACAACTGGTAGATGATTGCTTGCGTAACATCAACACGCCAAGTGCGGAGCGTTTGCAGCTTTGGCAGGCGGGTGTGGAGTCAGCAAGTCGTAAAGTAGCCAAAATGCAGCGCCACTTGGACAAAGTGGAACGTTTGCTGCAGCAACAGACAAGCCTTAAATCATGAGACTTTTTCTAAGCATGAATGGTCATTCAGCATGAGTTTCACCAGTTTGCGTCGTAATTTACGTTTGTTATTCATCATCCATGTGTTGGCAACACACGGTTTGGCGGCGATGGCGGTGCGTTTGCGCCTATTTCGCCCGTATATTTGGTTATTAAGCCTATTTAGTGCTGAAAAACCCAAAGATTTGGGGGTGCAAATCCGTTTGGCTTTGGAGCGACTAGGGCCTAGCTTCATTAAATTTGGGCAAATGCTGTCTACCCGTGTGGACTTATTGCCTTTAGAAGTCGCCTTGGAATTGAAAAAGCTGCAAGATGATGTGCCGCCTGAACCATTTTCTGTGGTGCAACAGTTGTTGCAAAAAGCCTATAAAAAGAACCCGATTGGTGAGGGTGGTATTTTCAGTCATTTTGAAGAACAACCTGTGGCAGCGGCATCAATAGCCCAAGTTCACTTTGCTACGTTGCAGAATGGGCGTGATGTTGCCGTTAAAGTGCGCAGACCACATATTGACCGTACTATTGAAGCAGACTTGGCTATTTTACGCATGTTAGCCACGCTTTTTGATCGTTATTTTCCTGAATATGCCCGATTAAAAGCGCCGCAAGTGGTTGCAGAGTTTTCAACGACGATTCGTGGTGAGTTGAACTTACGCTCTGAAGCTGCACATGCCAGCCGTTTTGCGGATCAACTGGTTGATTTGGAAGGGGTGAGTGTGCCCGATATTTTTTGGGATTATACCAACCAACGTGTGTTGGTGACTGAACGTATTTATGGCACGCCGATTGATGAACGCGAGCAGTTGCTAGCTGCTGGATTTGATGTGTTGGAGCTGTGTAAACGTGTGCAAAACATGTTCTTTCACATGGTCTTTATAGATGGTTATTTCCATGCAGACTTACATCCAGGTAATATATTTGTCTCCAAAACAGGTGAAATTGTGTTGGTGGACTTTGGTATTGTTGGGCGTTTAACGATGCAAAGCCGTGTGTATCTCGCCGATATGATGTTGGCACTTCTGCAGCAAAACTACAATCGGGCGGCAGAAGTGCATGTTGAAGCAGGTTATGTACCGTATGATACGGATATTTCAGCATTTGAAGATGCTTTGCGTGAAATTGCAGTGCCGATTTTTAACCGTCCACTCAAAGATATATCCATTGCTGAGCTGCTTTTTTATCTTTTCTCCGTCACCGAGCGTTTTCAAATGGAAACACGCCCTGAATTATTGCTGTTGCAGAAAAGTATGGTGGTGATTGAAGGTTTGGCGCGCGAGTTAGAGCCAGATATTAATATTTGGGACTTATCCAAACCGCTGATTTCAACATGGGCATTGGAGCATTTAGGCCCTAAGGGCAAAGGTCAGCGTCTGCTCAAACAAGGTCAACATCAACTGCAAACATGGATGCAACTACCCAAAGACATCCATGCCCAGTTCGACAAGCTGCAACAACGTTTCCCAGCACGCACACAAGGGCTGGGTGTAGGCGCGTTATTGTCCATGGTTTGTTGGTTGGGTGCAGGTGTGTTGTTAGGTATGTTTTGGCAACAGCCGCTGCTTTCAGAAGCATGGTTGGCGGCAACCAGCCTGATATTTGTTGGAGT
>JAUZQU010000195.1 GCA_030950835.1 Mariprofundaceae bacterium
CCCAAAATCATGTTGTCCAAGATTCGTAAAGTGGACTGGGATGAGGTGCAGCAGCGTTTATTGGCCATGCGAGCAGCATGTGCGGCACGTGATATTCCTGCTGTGGTTGGTCTATTGCAACAACTTGTGCCTGAATTTACTCCCGATCAACGTTTATTCGACACCGCACAAAAGTGACAATACAGCAGCGGGTAAAGGTGGCGGTATTTGCGCCTTTATGGGGCTGTTTTGATTATATTTGGCATGCCAAGCTTGGTCAACCTGAAGTGGGCTTGCGTATTTTGGTTCCTTTTGGGCATGGTCAACGTTGGGCAGTGGTGCTGGAGCATGATGTTTTCAGCGATAATCCAGATGTTTTAGTGCTTAAAGAAGTGTTGGACCGTTGTGATATCACTCCGGCATATGATGCCGCTCGTTGCCGCTGGCTGGAGCGGGCAGCGGCATATTACTTGTGTACGCAAGGTGAAATGTGGGAAACTGCTTTGGCTTGGGCATCTTCGGATGGAAAACGCCGCTTTCGTTGCCTTGAACCAGCAGCTTTGCTGGCTTTGGATGCGGATTTGGCTGCCTGCTTTCGGACTAAGGCTGCACTTTCGTTAACAACCATCAGACAACGTTGCGCACAAAGTGCTGTGCAATGGCGTGTGTTACAAGCTTTACAACAAGATTTGCTTGAAGAAACGCTGCTAGAACTTACACCAGCAACAAAAACTGCAACACAAGAAAAAATTCAGCTTCGCCCAAGCCAACAACAAGCCGTTGAGCACATACTGCATAATCAGCAGCAGTTTAAACCATTTTTACTCTTTGGTTGTACGGGCTCTGGCAAAACAGAGGTCTATTTACAGGCTGCGCAACAATTGGTGGCGCAAGGTCAACAAATCTTGATTTTAGTGCCTGAAATTGGTTTGACACCCATGTGGATCAGTCGTTTGCAGCAGCGTTTCTCTCATATCAGCATTTGGCATTCAGCTTTGAGTCACCGTGAAAAAATAGCGATGCGCTTGCAGCTTCCTCAGACGCAAGTGTTATTGGGCACACGTTCAGCCTTATTTTTACCCTTACAAAACCTTGGTTTAATTGTGGTGGATGAGGAGCATGATACTTCATTTAAACAACATGATGGTGTTGCTTATTCAGCGCGAGATATGAGTTTACTTTTGGGGCAAGCTCTGAAAATACCTGTGGTTTTGGGTTCGGCAACACCAAGCTTAGAGAGCTGGCGACAAGTCAAAACAGGAAAAATGGCCTGTGAAGTATTACGTGAACGTGTGTTTGATCATGGCTTAGTTGAACCTGAAATAGTTGATATGCGGGGCAATCATGCGTTGATTTCAGACACCTTGTTAACAGCCTTAAAAACTTGCCAAGAACGCGGCGAACAATCGATGTTGTACCTCAATCGCCGTGGTTATGCGCCTGCTTTGCAGTGTACAGCTTGTGGTGATGTGCCTACATGCCATGCCTGTAGTTTGCGCCTGACTTTACATCGTAAAGCAGGACAATTGCGCTGTCATGCTTGTAATGCAGTGTCTCGGGTGCGTAAAAACTGTGGTGTTTGCGGTGAAATGGCGTATTTACCTTTGGGTTCGGGTACGGAGCGTTTGGAAGATGATTTAAGAGCAGCTTTGCCTGACTTACGCATAGCCCGATTTGATAGGGATGTGATTCGCCATACGGATGATTTGCAGCAAGTGTTGGCAGATTTTGAAGCGGGTAATATTGATTGTTTATTGGGTACACAAATGTTGGTTAAAGGTCACCATTTTCCCAATGTGACGTTGGTAGGTATTTTAAATGCTGATTTAGGTTTGAATATGCCCGACTTTAGAGCATCTGAACGCTGGTGGCAGCAAATGACACAAGTCTTTGGGCGTACGGGTAGGGGAGCGCAAAAGGGAAAAGTGGTGGTGCAAACTTGGAGTCCTGATGCGCCGTGGTTTGGGCGTTTGGATGATAGTAAAGCAGAAAGCGTGTTGGATGATGAGTTGTCTTTGCGCCAAATGACCCAATTTCCACCTTTTGCACGCTGGGTTCGTATCGTATTTTCAGCGCGTGATGTGACTAAAGCCAGTAAAGCAGCGATTGCTTTTGCCAATATGCTTAGAAATTGGGATGAAGTGAAGGTCAGTGGACCTATGCCTTGTGCTTTGGAAAAGTTGGCTGGGCGTTTTCGTTTTGAGTTGATTCTTAGAGATGCAAGCCGTTTGCATTTACCGTGGAAGCTATTGCCTTTATTGCAACAGCAGCGGGTGCCTTCAGGGGTGCGGCGCAAGGTGGATGTGGATCCTCAGGATATGATGTAGTGTTATAGAGATGTATTCAGAGGATTAAGGGTAGAGACAATATCGTAGTCTATCAGGCAGATGCCACAGTGTATTTTAGCTGTGTCATCTGCTGATAAATTTGACTATGACTAGGCGTTATTTGTGCTTATTTTATGTTGTAAATAATCCACGATTAAGCGCACACCAGCACCAGTTGCACCGCCTACAGGTGAAATGTCATTACCCTTCATATTCCAAGCTGTGCCTGCAATATCCAGGTGCGCCCAAGGAATATCATCGACAAAACGTGAGAGGAAACAAGCTGCTGTAATCGTGCCTGCTTCTCTACCACCCGTATTTTTAATGTCGGCAATCTTGGAGTTGATTTGCTCTTGGTATTCTTCAAACATAGGCATTTCCCACACTCTATCATGTGTCTTTTGCCCTGAAGCGACTAAAGCTTGTTTGATTGCAGTCGAAGTACCCATTAACCCAGTCGCTTGAGCGCCCAAGGCAATCACACATGCACCAGTAAGTGTTGCAAAATCAATGATTTCAGCAGGTTTTTGTTCAGCGGCATAAGCAAGTGCATCAGAGAGGATAACCCGACCTTCAGCATCGGTATTGAGTACTTCAATGGTCAAACCCTTATATGTGGTCACAATATCGCCGGGTTTGTAGGCTGAACCACCCAGTAAATTTTCAGACGAAGGAATCACTCCAAGTAAGTTAATCGGCAAATTCAATGCCGTAACCGCCTTGAAAATACCCAATACTGCCGCAGAACCACACATATCAAACTTCATTTCATCCATAGCAGCGGCTGGTTTGATCGAAATACCGCCAGCATCAAAGGTCAAACCCTTACCCACCAAGGCAATCGGTGCATCATTGTTGTTTGCGCCGTTGTATTGCAGGGTGATAAAACGTGGTTCCTTGTCTGAGCCTTGGCTGACTGCCAACAACGCTGTAAAACCTGCTTTTTCGATAGCGGCTTTGTCCATCACATTTACTTTGAGTTTGGGGTGGCTCAATGCCAATGCTTGTTCGCCCAAATATTCAGGTGTACAAACATTACCCGGTTCATTGCCCAAATCACGGGCGAAATTGGTGCCTATGGCAACGGCTTGCCCTATGGCAACAGCTTCTTCAGCTACAACTACATCTGCTTGATTCACGATGAAACTGATGGATTGTAAGGTTTGTTCTTTTTTATCTTGGCAGGTTTGGTATGCATCAAAAGTGTATAAACCCAAAATGAAACCTTCGCTTAATGCTTGGATTTTATCGCTGATGTCTGCATCGACTACATCCAGTTCGGCAAGGTGAACGGCAACATCTTTTGCCCCACTATGTTTGATTTTGGCTGCTATTTTTGCGGCTAAGGCGCGTAATTTTTGGAGCGTGAGTTTACTTTCCTCACCAGAACCTACAAAAATGATGCGTTGTTGCTCGCCATACAAGGTGCGTGTTTTAGCAAACTCGCCTTGATGGTCGTTGCTGCTTAAAAAATGTGCTACATGGGCTTGCTTTTGTAGTGCAACACCCGATGGGCTGAGTTGTTGCGCTTTGCCTAAGGATAATAACACAGTATCGCAGTGTGTTGCAGTGGTGTTGACGTGAATAGAAATCATAGTTGCCCTCGCAATCGAAATTGATGGCAACTTTAGAGTGCCTTGCCTTGAATTGCTATGCCCAAAATATCCAGCAGCAGCTTGATGTGATAAGAGCAGAGCATACCTTTGACTTTGAGCAAGCTACTGCGGTAATCGCTGTTATGATTGACATATGATTGTAGTATGGACAAAAGATGCAGTCATCAAAAAATGCTCGTAACTACCCTGTTTGCTGTTTTGACCACAAAATATAAGCCAACTGAAGAAAGAATGGGTAAGCTGTGTTTTTTATTCGCAATACCATCTTTTTTAGTCAATTTAAAAGGACATCATGAAATCACCCTTACATATCGTTTTGTTTGAGCCAGAAATCCCACCGAATACGGGCAATATTGCGCGTTTGTGTGCTTGCACAGGCTGTCAGTTGCATTTGGTGCATCCATTGGGTTTTGATTTGTCGGAAAAACAGGTGCGACGCGCAGGTTTGGACTATTGGGAGCATTTACAAGTCAAAGAACATCAAAATTGGGATGATTTGATGCTTTATCTGCGTCAAAACTTACCTGTTGAGCCACGTTTATTTGGTTTGACCACGAAAACCAAGGCGACCATTTGGGATGTTTCCTTTCGCGCGGAAGATGTGTTGGTTTTTGGCCCTGAAACACGAGGATTATCACAGGAAACTTTGGCAAAAGTGAAGCCTGTGACCATCCCTATGCGCGACGATGCGCCTGTGCGTTCGCTGAACTTGGCGAATGCTTGTTCAATTGTGGTTTATGAGGCTTTGAAACAGTTGAATCATGGTATTTAAACCCTGCTAAAGCTTTCCTTTCTATTGTATTGCATCCTGCTACTATGCGCCGCGCTTCGGCTGAAAGGCGTTGTTTTTTGAATAGATTAGAGGTAACACTATGTCCCGTAAAATAAGAAATATTGCCATTATTGCTCACGTTGACCATGGCAAAACAACACTGGTTGATGAGCTTTTGAAACAATCTGGCACCTTGGATGACATGCGTGCAGACTTGGAAACATGCGTCATGGATTCCAATGACATTGAAAAAGAACGTGGCATTACCATTCTGGCAAAAAACACAGCGATTACTTATGGCGATACCCATATCAACATCGTGGACACCCCTGGCCATGCTGATTTCGGTGGTGAAGTTGAACGTGTACTGAACATGGTAGATGGTGTGGTATTGTTGGTAGATGCGGCTGAAGGCCCTATGCCACAAACACGTTTTGTAACCTCAAAAGCACTGGCTTTGGGTTTAAAAC
>JAUZQU010000196.1 GCA_030950835.1 Mariprofundaceae bacterium
AGCACCGCACTCACCCGCGCTGGCAACTTCAGCCGTGATGCAGAAGGCAATTTGGTCACCCAAGGTGGTTTAGCAGTATTAGATGATGGTGGTAGTCCGATTACCTTACCTGAGGGCAAAGTTTCGGGCACCAATGAAGGCATGATTTATGTGAACAATGAACAGGTGGCGCAGCTTGCTTTGGTCAGCATTATTGATGAAAAAAATATCAGACAAGAAGCAGGAACTTTACTGCTCACTCCTCCAGAAAATACCAAGTCATCGGTGGGCAGCACAGTGGTACAACATGGTGCATTAGAAAGTTCCAATGTGAATGCTGTATTGGCGATGACAGAAATGGTTGCCACATTAAGAGCTTATGAATCAACCATGAAAGTTGTAGAGCAATATAATGACTTAGCCAGCCAACTCAGCGGCAGCGTGGGTAAAGTACAAGGATAAGCAAGCTTTGGACAATAAAGAGGTGATATTATGATGCGTTCCTTATGGACAGCAGCAACAGGCATGGCAGCACAAGCCACCAATGTGGATGTGATTGCCAACAACTTAGCCAACGTGAATACCGCAGGTTTTAAACGCGGCAGAGCAAATTTCCAAGATTTGATGTATCAGCAAATCAAAGCCCCAGGTGCAGAGGCCAGTGCCGCAGGTACACAGCTACCCTCAGGCATTCAAGTGGGTCTTGGGGTGCAAACGGCAAGCATTGAATATGTATTCTCTGAAGGCAGCTTCCAACAAACCAGCAACCCTTTGGACATTGCGATTCAAGGGCGTGGGTTCTTCCAAATCTTAATGCCCAATGGTGAGACTGGTTATACACGCGCTGGTTCATTCAGCCGTGATGCACAAGGGCAGTTGGTCACTGCCAGCGGTAATATTGTGCAGCCTGCCATTACTTTGCCCGCAGACACCATAAATGTGAACATTGGACAAGATGGTACGGTATCCGTGGAACAACCCGGCTCACTTTCTACAGTGGTCGGACAAATTCAAACCGTAGGCTTTAGTAATCCCGCAGGTTTATCCCATCTTGGTAATTCCCTCTTTCAAGCTACCAATGCTTCAGGTCAACCTTTAACGGGCAACCCTGGCGAAAATGGTTTTGGCGGTTTAGGGCAAGGTATGTTGGAGATGTCCAATGTGAACATGGTTGAAGAAATGGTCAATTTGATTGCAGGGCAACGTGCTTATGAGATGAACTCAAAATCTGTGCAAGCAGCTGATGAAATGTTGCAAACTGCCAATGGTTTGAAACGCTAATGTTTAAAATTGCCATCATTTTCCTTGCCTTGTTATTACCTGCAGTGGTTTTGGCAACCGCAGATGCCACTGCGGGTAATGTAAACAAAGGAAAAGTGGAAAATACTGCCTGCAAAACCTCGCTCATGGCATTTTTTGCCTCGCAACCCATGGTACATGGTGCAGTAGCAACTTTAGATAACATCACATCTTTACCCCATATCCAAGGCAAAGCCCGTTGGTCATTGCCACCTTTACGCTTTTTATCCAAACGTGTCTCCTTAATTGCCGAACAAGGGCAAGGTAAATCTTTACGCCGTTGGTATGTACCTGTGACACTGAACTGGATGAAAGAGGTGGTTACCCTCAACCAAGATATTTCGGCACGAGCTATGCTAAGTAAAGATATGTTAAGTGTAGAAATGAAAAATGTTGCAGGTATGCGTGGTTCGTTTTGGTCAGCCAAAGGCGATGTGGTGGGTTTAAAAACCTTACGCGCTTTACGCAGAGGTGATGTGTTGCTTTCAACCAAAGTGGTGCGTCCACCGCTCATTCAGCGTGGTGATCCTGTGACGATTGTAGTGAATACGGGCGCTTTAAAAGTGCGGGTGGCTGGTGTGGCTCTTAAATCAGCAAACCGTGGCGATCGTTTATTGGTGCAAAATGTACGCAGTCGTCAAACCCTGCAAAGCATTGTGCAAGATGCCCACACCGTTACCGTCCACCTTGGAGGTGTATGATGTTCAAAACATATAGTCTGCTGTTGCTTGTTGTGTTGTTGCTTGCCTCATGTGGTACGACCAAAAAAGAAATTACCCAAGATTTAAACAAACCCATTGTTGATCAAGCTTTATTGAATATGGAACAGCAACCTACGCATACAGGCTCATTATGGAACAACAGTGGCGCAACGATGTTTAGTGACCCTAAAGCACATCAGGTTGGTGACTTGGTGATGATTTTTGTCCAAGAAACTGCCAGTGCCTCCCGTTCTTTGGGTACAAAAAAGAGTCGAAAATCGCAACATCAATCCAGCTTATCCGGTCTGTTTGGTTTAGAAAAAGACATTGCACCAAACTTTAATCCCGCGCTAGCCATGGATACGAGCAACAACAAAAGTTTTGTCGGCTCTGGTGAAACCACCAATTCGGACTCCTTGCTTGCCAGCGTCACCGCCGTGGTCACCTTTGTTTATCCCAATGGCAATATGATGGTCATTGGTCGCCGTGAAGTGACTATTAATCAGCAGCCACAAGAGTTAACTTTCTCAGGCATTATTCGTCCTTCAGATATTTCTGCCAATAATACCATTGTCTCTTCGCAAGTCGCACAGGCAAAAATTAGCTATGGCAGTGGCGGTTCTTTGGCGGCGATGAGTGATGAAGGTTGGTTAGGGCAAACGCTTGATGCGATTTGGCCGTTTTGATGCGTTATCTTAGTCTATTTCTCAGCTTATTTTTAGTCGCCACTGCTGCACAAGCAGAGCGTATCAAAGATATAGCAGACATCGAAGGTGTGCGTGGTAATGCGCTGATTGGTTATGGTATTGTGGTGGGTTTGAATGGGACTGGCGATAGCTCAAACGCCTCCCCTTTCACCATCAGTAGTATCACCGCCATGTTGGAACGTTTTGGTATCAATGTACGCCCTGACATCAAAAAAATGAAACCAAAAAATATCGCAGCCGTGATGGTCACTGCCGATTTACCCCCTTTTGCTCGCCCTGGTCAGAAGCTGGATATTACAGTTTCTAGTATGGGTGATTCCAAAAGCCTAAGAGGGGGGACTTTGTTGATTACCCCGATTTTAGGTGGTGATGGTTTGGTTTATGCGGTAGGGCAAGGTGGTGTCACTGTAGGTGGTTTTGCTGTAGGTGGTGATGCAGGAAATGTCGTTAAAAATCATCCTACTGTGGGTAAAATACCCAGTGGTGCAAGGGTAGAAAAAGCAGCACCTAGAGGTTTGGAAGTTGGGCAAGAAAAAATCACCATTATGTTACGTTCGCCTGATTTCACTACCGTTCGCCGTATGCAACAAGTCATCAACAAACAACTGGGCAAAGGCATGGCAAAAGCTTTGGATTCAGGCACCATAGAAGTGTGGAATCCACATGGTGATGCGATAGAGCTGATTGCGAACTTAGAACAAATGCAACTCACCACCGATAGACCTGCCATCGTGGTGATTGATGAGCGCACAGGCACCATAGTCATGGGGCAAGGGGTGACTATTGAAACGGTAGCTGTTTCCCATGGTAATATCAGTATTAATGTGGTGGAAAATCAAGATGTCAGCCAACCCTTCGCCTTTTCTCGTGGACAAACTGCAATCACCAATGCCACCGACATTCAAGTACAAGAAGATGAAGCACAACTGGTGGTATTACCAAGACAGGTCACCCTATCATCATTGGTTTCTGCCTTAAATGCTGTAGGCGCATCACCCAGTGATTTGATTGCCGTCTTACAAGCTATTAAAGCTGCAGGTGCCTTACATGCAGAATTGAAGGTGATGTAATGCGTGATTTAGTCGAAACGGTCATCGGACAGGTCTTAAAACAACAGCCCAAAATGAAGCTGCCTGTGCAACAGCCTGAAAATGATGCTTTTGGGCAACATGTGCGCGTTGAGAAAGGTGTTGAAGTCAAAGATGAGAAATTATGGGGGGCATGTTGTCAATTTGAGGCGGTATTTTTACAACAAATGCTGACAGCCATGCGTAAAACTATTCCAGAGTCTAAGGTGTTAGCCAAAGGTTATGCCGATGGTATGTATGAAGGCATGATGGATCAGGCAATTGCCAAGTCAGGCAGCCAACAAGCACCTTTGGGTTTGGCACTGAATATGTATCGCCAATTACAAGCTTCAGGTGCTGAATCTGCCACAGTTCAAGAAGTCCAGCGTGCTGCCGATAAGTTACAATACGATAAACCTATAACATTAAAATTACCAGGAGGACAAGATGGTTAGGATAAGCGGTTCAACTGCACCTACGGGTATTCATAAGTCCGCTGCTAAAAGCGGTGCTGGTAAAAGCAACGGTAAAGGCAAAGCAGGCGATAGTGTGCAGGTCTCGGATGCTGCGGGTTTGCGGGAGCGGGCGAAAGTGATGTTGGCCGATATGCCGAATGTTCGCCTTGATAAAATTGAAGATATTCGTGATGCCTTAGAACAAGGTACATACCAGATGAACAGCAAAGCCGTGTCCGTGCATATCGTGCGTAATGCTTTGTCTGAACACGCTTGGGGTTAACCATGATGCCACTTCATAGCAACCAAGATAGCGAGAGTATCAGCAATATCTTACATCAAGTATTGCATGATATGGATGCCTGTGTGACAGCGCAAGAGCGCATTATTATGGAAGAACGTGCGGCAATGAAAGTGTTTGATGGCAATAAATTGGCGGCCTTAGTCGAACAGCGGGCGCGTTGCCAAAGCGAGCTTGGTGAATTGGAAAGTGTCTGCCAACGTTTGATTTTACTGGCGGATGTGGGTGATAAATTCGAAGCCTTGATTGATACATATGCAGCAGATGATGCCGATGCCTTACAAAGTCAACGCATTGAACTGTCTAGACGTATGCAACATTTAGAACAAGAACATATTGAGAATCATATTCGTTTGCGTG
>JAUZQU010000197.1 GCA_030950835.1 Mariprofundaceae bacterium
TGCGCCAAGCAGGGTAAAACGTGGTAAATCCATCTTAATCGAACGCGCCGCAGGCCCTTGTCCAATCATGATATCAAGTTGGAAATCTTCCATGGCTGGATATAAAATTTCTTCGACTTGTGGGTTCAAACGATGGATTTCATCAATGAATAACACATCACCTTCTTCCAAATTGGTCAACATGGCTGCCAAGTCACCCGGTTTTTCAATCACAGGCCCTGAAGTGGAACGTAGTTGTGAACCCATTTCGTGGGCAATAATGTGCGCCAGCGTGGTTTTACCCAAACCCGGAGGACCATAGAGCAACACATGGTCTAAGGGTTCCCCACGTTGTCGCGCTGCTTGGATAAAAACGGATAAATTTTCACATATTTTGGGTTGACCCACATATTCCTGCAAGGATTTGGGTCGCAATGCCGAATCCCAAGCCTCTTCAGCTTGTGGTTCGGCATCAATCATACGTCCATCCTGATTCTCATCTTCAGATGGCTCATCATCCATGGGGATAAAGTTCATACTAATTTAAGCGCCGCTTTAAACATCGCTTCAAAGCTAAGCCCAGCATCTACACTTTTCAACGCTTTATCCACTTGTGGCGCTTTATAACCCAAGTTAAGCAATGCCGATTTCACATCATGGCTCAAGCTATTTCCCGCTGCGCCAGATGTCCCTGAATCGTCCGCCACCAATTTACCACGCAGCTCCAAAATCAAGCGTTGCGCCGTTTTTTTACCAATCCCAGGTGTCCGTGCAATCGCCACATCGTCACTATGTTCAATGGCTTGCATCAAATCATCCGCACTCATACCCGACATCAAACTCAGCGCTGTTTTCGCCCCAATTCCAGAAACTTTGTTCAAACTACGAAACAACGCCCGCTCTTTATGATCAACAAAACCAAACAAGGTGAATTGATCTTCCCGAATATGACTATGAATCTGAATCTGCGCTTTTTCACCCACTTTGAGGTTGCAAAGTGTCTGCATGCTCACCAGCACTTCATAACCTACACCATGCACATCCATCACCACACTACCTGCTGGATCCAGCTCTATCACTTGCCCTGATAACCAACTAATCATCATTCCCCCTCTCTTTTACAAGCCATCAACTGCGAAAGTACGTCACCACCAAATGATAACCAAACTTACTCTTCACAGGCCCATGCACCTGATGTAAAGCACGTTTAAAGATGACATTTTCAACACTTTTCACCAATTGCCCTGGAAAAATCTCACCCAAGTCACCGTCTCGCTTCTGACTAGGGCAAATGGAGTGCTTTTGAGCAAGTTTGGCAAAGTTTACGCCTTGTGCAAGCTGTTGTTTAAGCTCTTCAGCTGCCACTTTGCTTTTGACCAAGATATGTTTTGCCATTGCCCGTTGCATAGTTAAATGTGTATAAGCATCATTTATGCGCCCTGATTTTTCAAATATTCTTCATAAGTACCATGATAATCCACAATGCCATCTTCAGTCATTTCGATGATGCGTGTTGCCAATGAAGAGACAAATTCACGGTCATGCGAGACAAAGATGAGGGTTCCTTCATAATGCTCTAAGGCGAGGTTCAAGGATTCGATAAACTCCATGTCCATGTGGTTGGTTGGTTCATCCAGCAACAATACATTCGGATTTTGGAACATGAACTTAGCAAACAACATACGCCCTTGCTCACCACCTGATAATTGTTGCACTTTTTTATCAATATCATGTTTAGAAAACAACATACGCCCTAAATTGCCGCGAATTTCTTGTTCGCCATGTTCTTTTTTCTTCCACTGTGCCATCCAATCATACACCGTATCATTATCGACAAAATCCGCCGAATGATCTTGGGCATAATAACCAATTTGCGCATTCTCTGCCCACTTTACCTCACCTGTATCCACAGCCAAATCGCCTGCAAGACAACGCATCAGCGTACTCTTACCAATCCCGTTTGCACCAATCACTGCCACACGTTCGCCTGCTTTAACCATCAAATTAAATTTTTTGAACAACTCCAAATCAGCAAAAGCTTTACCCACACCCTTGAGTTCCAATGCCACTTTAAACAACTTCTTATCTTGGTTAAATCGCACAAATGGACTAGTACGGCTGGAGACTTTCACTTCATCCAAGTGAATTTTACCAATTTGTTTGGCCCTTGAACTAGCTTGGCTTGATTTAGAGGCATTTGCCGAAAAACGACTCACAAAAGCTTGCAATTCGGCAATTTTCTCTGTTTTTCGTGCGTTTTTAGCTAAAAGTTGATCTCTAACCAAGGTAGAAGCTGTCATGTAGTCGTCATAATTGCCGGGATAAAGGCGCAATTCACCGTAATCCATGTCTGCCATATGGGTGCAAACGCTATTCAGAAAATGCCTGTCATGGCTAATGATAATCATGGTGCATTTGCGCGCTTTGATAATACCTTCTAACCAACGAATCGCATTGATGTCCAAGTTGTTGGTCGGCTCATCCAATAAAATAATTTCAGGGTCACCAAACAACGCTTGCGCCAACAATGCCCGCAGCTTCCAGCCTGGAGAAACGGACTTCATCACCTTCCCATGTGCTTCCAGTGGCACACCCATGCTCAACAATAAATCGCCAGCATTGGCATCGGCACTATAACCATCCAGCTCGGCAAATTTCGCCTCTAGATCACCTGCCCGCATCCCATCTTCTTCGCTCATTTCAGGCAAGGCATAAATGGCATCACGTTCTTCTTTGATAGTCCAAAGTTGCTCATGTCCCATCATGACCGTGTCCAGCACGGTATATTCTTCAAAAGCAAAGTGGTCTTGGCGCAACTTACCAAGGCGTTGATGTTCACCAAGAATAACATTGCCCGCTGTAGGCACCAAATCACCACCTAAAATCTTCATAAATGTCGATTTCCCGCAGCCATTTGCGCCAATCAAACCATAACGGTTGTGGTCACCAAATTGAACCGAGACTTTCTCAAACAGGGGTTTATCCCCAAATTGCATTGTAATACCAGTTGTCGAAATCAAAGTAAGTTATCCATGTAAATATTTTTTAAGGATTTGCAGGGTATCGTATCATTTCGCATCTTCAAGTGACATCTTAAAAACAGCATCCAGTTTAACTGCTGATTTTTTTTTTACCCTGCCTATACTCTCGCCATGTCAAATACCAAAAGTTACCAGTATATCACCAATCAAGAAGAACTTATCTTAGCTTGCGATGTCTTAAAACAAGCTAAAGTGTTATGTGTGGACACCGAATTTCACCGCGAAAAGACCTACAGAGCCCAGTTTGCGCTCTTGCAAGTCGG
>JAUZQU010000198.1 GCA_030950835.1 Mariprofundaceae bacterium
ACCAACACTGCCCCAGCTTCTCTGAGCAAGCCGATGACATGGGCATCATAGGGCGCATGGAAATCATTCAAAATTTTAGAACAACAGCGTGTTGGGCCATGTTGGGTACAAAAAATATCTTTGACGGCAATCGGCAAACCTTCAAGTGGACGTGCTTCATGTTTGGCACGATAATCATCGGATGCTTTCGCTTGGGCAAGCACGTGATCGGCATCGATGTGCACAAATGCATTCAAATCATCGTTGTAAGTGTTGATGCGGTCTAAATATTGTTGGGCTACGGCGACTGCGCTGGTTTGACCAGCGTCCAAGCGCGCTTTGATGGTAGTTAGGCTGCTAAAAGGCATGTTTTTTCCTTAATGTTGTTAAATTTGATGTTAAAAAGATAGATTTAGAGCTAAATAGCCACTTATTCGAGGACTTTAGGCACCACATACAAACCTGCTTCCGTTTTAGGCGCAGCTTGTTGCAGCGCATCGCGGCGGTTGCTATTGGTAGCAATATCAGCGCGTTGCGGCATGGCGACATCATGGGGATGCGCAGTTGGTGGCACACCATCGGTATTCACTTCGCTTAATTGATCAATATAACCCATGATGCTACTCAGCTGTGGGGCAAGTGTATCTGCTTCGCTTTGGGTTAAGCGAATGCGTGAAAGATTTGCGATTTTTTTGACGTCGATATCCATGTATAACCACCTATGTTGATGTGCGGCGTAGTGTAGTCAGTAACGGGGTGTTTCTCTAGTCTGGATTATGGGTACGACTGTGTTTTACCCGCACACGTTTAATCTTTTGCATGGAAGTGGTGGTGTGACCATCTATCAAGGCGGTGAGTTGCAATTCCATCCAAGGATATGCCCCTAGTAAATCTTTCAAGACCGCCATAGATAGCTGCAATAATTGAATGTCCGTTGCTGCGATGATGTCTGCTGGAAATGCAGCCTTAGCGATGAGTGCTTGTTCACCTAATAAATCACCTGTGCGGAAGTCATGCAGCCAATGGCTTTCGCCGCGTTGGTTTTGATATACCACATCTGCTACACCTTCGGTCAACAGCCAGACATGCTTGATCAGTGTGCCAGCTTCAGCAATACAGCCTTGATGTTGCATATGGAAAGGGGTGGCAGTTTGTGCCAAACGTTGCCGTTCTTGCATGGGTAAACGAGACAAAATAGGGTTTTGTGATATTTGGGTCATACGCAAACGCAATTCAACTTCGCGCATCATAGACGAGCCAAGTTCACCCTGTTCATCGATGATTTTCAAGAAGTTCTGTCGTTTAAGCTCCAATACTTTGCAGTCAGAGACTGCAATCACATCCGCATTACGTTTCCCCGATTGCAGCATCGCCATTTCACCAACGACATCACCGCGTTTTAATAAACTTAACATCACAGGACGTGGGCTGTGATGTTGTGGTAACAGCACACTCATTTCGCCTTCGACAATAATAAACATGGATAAACCCTGCTCACCTTGACGAAATAAATATTCACCATCTTTGATGCTACGTTGTTGTAAACGCATGACTAATCGGTCGAGCAAGCTGCTGTTGAGATAGGATAGAAAATTGAGTGTGGTGGTAGTTGGGGACATTGCTGAACAGGGTTGATGTCCAAGTTTGGGGTGGGCAGCTTCTAAAGCTTTAGCTGCTTCGCCATCACCTGTATGCAGGAATAAAACATGAAGTTTTCCAATCGCTTTTGCTGCTTGTGTTTGTTTGCCCAACTTGCCCAAGACCTCTGCATAACGCTGTAGGAAACGTGGGTCATCGGGATATAAGTCCACGAGTTTACCATACATGAGCGCTGACTTTTCTAGCGTACTTTGCGTGGATGTCATGCCAGTTTGATGATGAAAGTAGGGTTACTGGGCATGAAGTGCCGAACCTTGACCACGGCTGTCTGCGGCACCTGTGACTTTGCCTGTTTGTTTATCCCAAATGATAGCTTGCATATTACCATACTGTCGTTTTTCTTGGAGTTGGTGCCCTTGGTGTTGTAGCGACTTGAGCATATCTGCTGAAAAAGCACCTGCTTCATATTGAACCACATCGGGCAAGTATTGATGGTGAAAACGGGGTTGATTGACCAGTGTTTGTACTGCATGATTTGTGGTGAGATCATGCTCATCTTGCACAAAAGCAAGCCCTGATAACAATACCATACTGATGATGCGTGAGCCACCTGGTGTACCCAAAAGCATGGTTTTATCTTTGCCGACAATAAATGTGGGTGACATCGAAGATAACATACGTTTATGCGGGGCTACGGCATTGGCTTTGCCTTGCACCAAACCATAAGCATTGGCCTGCCCTGGTTTGGTGGCAAAATCATCCATTTCATCATTCAATAAAATACCTGTGCTGGGTGAAACATAGGCTGAACCAAAGCCATAATTGATGGATAATGTTGCTGAAACCATATTGCCTTCTTGGTCAATGATGGAGAAGTGGGTGGTATCTACAGCAGCACCAGATGGGTCAGCCTGTACGCTGGAGGAGGGAGTGCTGTGTTGGCTGTTGATACGTTGGCGAAGCTTTTTTAAACGTGGGGCATGTAATAAGTCTGGGATATTGACTTGATCTGCATCAGCCAAATGTGCATTACGGTCGCGGTATGCCAATTTCATGGCTTCAATCAGCAAATGGGTTGCTTGTGTTTTGGGCATGTTGCTTAAATCATCATCTTGTAAGATGCCCAAGGTTTCTGCCAAAACTAAACCACCCGAAGAGGGTAAACTCGCGGAAACCCATTCAAAATCTTGATAAAAGAAACGTACGGGTTCGCGTTCTATCACCCGATAAGCCGCCAAATCAGCTTCTCGAATCAAACCACCATCACGTTTCATGTCGGCAATCAAACGCCCCGCAGTTTCGCCACGGTAAAAGTCATCAGCACCAGCTTGAGCAAAACGCACCAAAGTTTCTGCCAAGGCTTTTTGTTGAATATTGGTGCCTAAAGGTGGTACTTGGTTGTTTCTAAGGTAGATATGGCGTGCCATATTGTTTTGTAGGGCTTTTTTACGCCAGTTGGCAACAGCTTGGTAGTGTTTATCCACGGCAAAACCGCCTCTGGCAAGGGAAATGGCATGAAATGTGTTCATTTCGCGTGGTAAACGTCCGTATTTCTCAATCAAATGATCCACACCTGCAAGCAAACCCGGCACACCTGCGGCTTGTGGGCCATTGATGCTGGATTGTGTTTGATAGACTTCTCCATGACCAGCCAATATAGGCGATGTTTCACGCGCATCCAACATCACATAACGGTCTTCTTTGGCAATATACAACAAGAAAAAACCACCGCCACCAATGCCTGAACCCATAGGTTCGACCACACCAATGCTCAAAGCTACAGCCGCTGCGGCATCAAAAGCATTACCACCTTGTTGCAATGCCTGCATACCAGCTTGGCTGGCAAGTGGATGTGCTGAAACTACCATATTGTGGTGGGGTAGGGTGGTCTCTGCAGCGCTTAATAAAGGCTGCACAGATAAACATAATAGGAATAAGGCAAGTATTTTTCTCATGTTCACCCGCCTTAAAGTAGCGCTTTGATGGCGCTGACTAAGGTTTCGCCAGTGTCCAACATCAAGCTTTCATCTTCGGCTTCCACCATCACCCGCAACTTAGGCTCTGTACCTGAAGCGCGTACATTAACACGCCCTGAATCACCTAATTTTTGCTCTGCTTGGCTAATCAAAGCCAGTATTTCAGGTTGAGATGCCACATTAGACTTCTCTTTTAACACGATATTCCATAGTTTTTGTGGAAATAAGGTCATATCAGCGGCTAAGGCATCTATATTTTGCTTGGAAGACTGCATTGCAGCTAATAATTGTAGGGCAGTCATCAAACCATCACCTGTAGTGTTATGATCGAGCATAATCATATGCCCAGATTGTTCACCACCAAGATTGCAACCACGCTCACGCATCATTTCCAAGACATACCTATCACCGACAGCCGCCCTTGGCATGGCAATACCACGTTGTTGCAAATACTTGTCCAAACCCATATTACTCATCAAGGTAGTTACCACAGCCCCACCTTGTAATTTTCCTTGGGCTTGCAAGTGGTCAGCTAAAATCGCAATCACCCGATCACCATCAATGATGTTGCCATGTTGATCGCAAGCAATCAGACGATCTGCATCACCATCTAAGGCTAAACCTATGTCAGCTTGTTGTTCAACCACTTCGGCACACATGGTTTCAGGGTAAGTAGAGCCGCAGTCTTTATTGATATTGTAACCGTCAGGTTCATTGAATAAAGCAATCACTTCACAACCCAATTCATGCAATAATCGTGGTGCAACATCATAAGCTGCACCGTTTGCACAATCGACGACGACTTTCAAACCATCCAATCTAAAACCACGCGGCAAAGATGATTTTAAAAATTCGATGTAACGCCCACGCGCATCATCCACGCGCACTGCTTTACCAATCTCTAATGCTGGGGGAAGTGGTGGTAAGTTATCCAACACGGCTTCGATTTCTAATTCCACTTCATCCGCTAATTTAAAACCATCTGCAGCAAAAAATTTAATTCCATTATCACCTGCAGGGTTATGCGAAGCTGATAACACTACACCTGCATCAGCGCGTAAACTTCGGGTTAAATATGCCACCGCAGGTGTAGGAATAGGCCCTACCAACAACACATTCATACCTTGGGCTGTCAAACCTGCACACAAGGCCGATTCAATCATATAACCTGATAAACGGGTCTCTTTACCAATCAAAATATGTGGTTTATGTTTTAAATGTTTGGTCAACACATAACCAGCAGCCCGCCCAAGGCGCAAAGCAAATTCAGCAGTCATCACATCGGCATTCACTGCCCCACGCACTCCATCTGTGCCAAAATAACGTCGCATCAATGCCTCTTTTTTAATTGATTTTATGTTCTTCAGGGGCAGTCCATTGCAACACGCCGCGCACCTGAATGGTTAAACCTTTGTCCAACATATGAATGCCTTTGCCACCTAAAGGTACGAGGCTTGTGCTCACATTAAAAACACCTGGTTGATGATCCAAACGTATAGCGATGGTTTCAACTTGGCTGAATGTACTCAGCCATACTTCAGGCCCTGACAATTTGACATAAGCAGGCGCAGCGACCACACGTTCTACGGACCAACCTTGTGGTAAATCAAACATAGGTAAAATGTTGATGCTTCTTGTCACCATATGATCGACTTGTAATTGCACACTATCAGGTTGGATCTTCTCCACTTGAAGCCCCATAGGTAAATCAATAGCATCGACATCCAATGCCTGCTCAATCACCCCAGGTAAATTCAACATGGAAGCATCAACAGAAACAAAGAGTTTATGGGCCTCCAAAGCATTTAATTGTGCCTGTAAACCTTTAATGGTAATGCTGACTTGCTCAGGTAAATCATTGACAATAACCATGTCCGCAGGCACATCACGCACTTGTAATGCCACATCCATACGCACCGAACCCACACCTTGACCATGCACTTGCAACCAAAGTACCACGGCAATCAATATCGCCCAAAAAGGTAGGGCAAACCGACGTAAAAAAAGCAATTTATGCATCTTCACCTACTTTGAGATGGGCGAGTTTTTGTTGTAATATGCTGGTTAAATCTTTGCTTTGTAGAGCCATGCTCATTTGACCGTCTTCGACGATGTGAATCTCGCCACGTTCTTCAGAAACAATTAAAACTAAAGCATCATTTTCTTCGCTTAAACCAATCGCCGCACGGTGGCGGGTGCCCAGCTGCCCATGAATATCGGTGGACTTGGCAAGGGGTAATAATACACGCGCCGAACGAATTTCGGGTTGTTGATGGCTATTGGCTGCCAAGACAATAGCACCATCATGCAGCGCTGTTTCAGGGCAGAAAAGGGTTAAAATTAAATCCACATCTACCCGTGCATGTAATAAGACACCGCTTTCATCCAAATGTTTTAAACCCGCCTCACGTTCGAAAACAATGAGTGCACCCCAGCCTTTTTTGACCAATAAATTGGCGGCTTGCACCACCGTGTTCACCAACTGTTCTTGGGGTGGTATAGGTGTGGACAAAGGGTTTTTTGCCACCCGCACCAAACCTTTACGAATTTCGGATTGAAATAAAATCACCAACAGCACAATAAATACAGCGAAAATCTGGTTGAATATCCATTCCACAGTGAGTAGACCAAATAAACGTGAGATTTCATACAAAGTGAACATGATTAGCAAGCCAATCAGCATTTGTTCAGCATGGGTTCCCCGAATCAAACGCAAAACCCAATAGACCATCAAAGCCACCAGTGTGATGTCCAATATGTCGATAAAACTCAGCTGTATGCTATCGATTAACATACTACCTCATGCGCCGCGTCAGCAAGTTGAGCTGCAACTATGGCAGTTTTACGATGGGTTTTACAATCGTGTACCCTAAGCATGTCCGCACCACAAAATACACCAATAGCAGAGGTAACCGCTGTTTCTAACTCACGGTTGTGTACATCGGCACCTGTCATCGCGCCTAAAAAAGACTTGCGTGATGTGCCTAGTAATAAGGGTAAAGAAAAGCGTGTTTTTAGCTGTTGTAAACGGGTAATTAAAGCGAGATTATCTTCCAGACGTTTGCCAAAACCAATGCCTACATCCAAAATGATTTGAGTTTCTTCAATGCCTGCTTGTACACAAGCTTCAATTCTTTGCGCAAAAAAGTGAGCGACTTCATCCAATACATCTTGATATTTGGGCTGCTCTTGCATGGTGGCAGGCGTACCCAACATATGCATCAAACACACATCTACACCAGCATCCGCGACCACTTCCAAACTCGCCGCATCGGCAGTTAAAGCACTCACATCATTGACCATGGTTGCTCCAGCTTGAATCGCTTGATACATCACGTCAGCTTTCATGGTATCAATTGAAATCAACATATCATGTGTCGATAAGGCTTGAATCACGGGTATCACCCTAGCCAACTCATCTTCCACGGATATAGCTTTCGCACCTGGTCTTGTCGATTCACCACCCACATCAATGATGTGCGCACCATCTTGTTGTAATTGCCGCGCTTTTTTCACCAAGTCTGTGACATCATACGCTTTGTTAGCAGCAAGATAATCAGCATCAGACAAGTTGCTGTCGGAAAAGGAGTCAGGTGTGCAGTTGAGCACACCCATCAACCATGGGCTTTGCCCTTGTTGACGACACCAGCGCGGGCTCAAAATTAACCTTCCTGACCTGTGCCTTTGTCCGTGATGTCGGCATCTTTTTCTTGCTGAACATCATCCATAGTCACATCTTTATCTACAGAGGAGCCACCGTCTCGATTCGAGAAATTGTTCTGGTCATCTTTGCGGCTTATTTTTTCACCACGCAACAATGCACTCACTTCTTTGCCTGATAATGTTTCATACTCCAACAAACCTTGGGCAATGATTTCCAGCTCATCCCTATGATCGGTAAGAATCGTCCTTGCTTTGCCTTCTGCAATATCAATAAATGCACGCACTTCCTCATCAATAATCCTAGCCGTTGCATCGGAAACATGTTTACTTTGGGTCACCGAACGACCCAAGAAAACTTCCTCTTCATTTTCAGAGAAACGCAAACGTCCCAAACGATCACTAAAGCCATATTCGGTTACCATAGCTTTGGCAATTTTAGTCGCTTGTTGAATATCATGACCCGCACCTGTGGTGATGTTTTCAGGTCCAAACACCAATTCTTCAGCCATACGTCCACCAAACAAGGATGCCAAACGCGACTCCAATTCAATGCGTGACTGGCTCAACTTATCGCGTTCAGGCAAGTTCATGGTGACACCCAATGCTCTACCGCGCGGAATAATCGTCACTTTATGCAAAGGATCATGTTTAGGGCTATGAATACCCACCAAAGCATGTCCAGCTTCATGGTAAGCAGTTAATGCCTTTTCTTCTTCTGTCATCGCCATCGAGCGACGTTCAGCGCCCATCATCACCTTATCTTTGGACTCTTCAAAATCCTGATTGGTCACCTTATCACGGTTGTAACGCGCTGCACTTAATGCCGCTTCATTGACCAAGTTTGCCAAATCTGCACCTGAGAAACCCGGTGTGCCACGTGCCAAAGCTTTGATGTCCACATCGGAGGCTAAAGGTACTTTTTTCATATGTACTTTCAGAATCTGTACCCGACCACTCATATCAGGATTGCCCACGACAACCTGACGGTCAAAACGACCAGGGCGCAACAATGCAGGGTCAAGCACATCAGGACGGTTGGTTGCAGCCACCAAAATCACGCCTTCATTGGCTTCAAAACCATCCATTTCCACCAATAATTGGTTTAATGTTTGCTCACGTTCATCATTACCACCACCAACACCTGCGCCACGATGTCTACCCATAGCGTCAATCTCATCAACAAAAATGATACATGGTGAGTTCTTTTTAGCTTGTTCAAACATATCACGCACCCGCGATGCGCCCACACCAACAAACATTTCCACAAAATCAGAACCTGAAATCGAATAAAATGGGACTTCCGCTTCACCAGCAATCGCCCGACCAAGCAAAGTTTTACCCGTACCCGGAGGGCCGATCAATAAAATGCCTTTGGGAATTTTGCCACCCAAACGGGTGAACCGAGAAGGGTCACGCAGGAACTCGATGACTTCCGTCACCTCCTGTTTTGCCTCATCACAACCCGCCACATCTTCAAACGTCACACGCTGTGTATTCTCATTGAGCAGTTTCGCTTTGCTTTTACCAAAGCCCATCGCTCCGCCTTTGCCGCCACCCTGCATTTGACGCATGAAGAAAATCCATACCCCAATCAGCAACAACATCGGGAACCACGAAATCAAAAT
>JAUZQU010000199.1 GCA_030950835.1 Mariprofundaceae bacterium
CGCTATCCTTTGCCCAAGAAGGTGCGTGAGAAAGCGATGCGTTACGAGCATCAAAACCCTGGTGATCTTGGGCATATAGACATTAAGAAACTACCGAATATTAAAGGAGAAGATGCCAAAGATAAGCGGTATAAAATAGCCCTGCTGGATGACCATACTAGGCTCTGTTATGAAGAGCGTATTCCCAACAAAAGCGCCAAGACAGCATCCGAGTTTTTACATCGTGCATTGGTATATTTTAGAGCTGAATTCAAGGTGGATTTTAAAGCAATTATTACAGATAATGGCAAGGAATTTACCTGCCATAGCAAACATGGTCGCCCAAAGCATAAATTTGAAAAGGCTATGGCAAAACACCATCTCAAGCATAAATATACACGCCCATACCGCCCACAAACCAACGGTAAAATAGAACGCTTCTGGCGCATCTGGAACGAGGAGTGCTGGCAGCGTGAAACATTCGTTGATTGGCAGCATTATGACGCTGCGAACACCAAGTTTATGTGCCGCTATAACTGCTGGAGAAGGCACGGTGGCATGGCCAGAGTCACGCCTATACAGCGTCTTAAAGACTGGAGAAAGAAGAAGCTGGCTATGGTGTGTAAAATCTTGCAAGCTGTGGCTGTAAAATCAATTTCCTCGAATTGATAAATATGCGCAGTTTGAGCTAATCATGTTGTCGAATGGTATGCCGAGTACACTTTAACCGTATATTAGTCGGGTGTGTCAGGCTAACATGTTATGGGTGTGCCGCCGTTTCAAACATCGGATCAACACTTTGTTGCCACTCTTCATGACACGAATTAAACCACCGTTCCGCTTGGGTTTCACCACTGCTGGCGACTTCCAATAGCGGCTTCAAATAGATGCTTTCATTATGCCCATCTTCATTGTTGTCTTGAATACGGTTTAAACCTGCTTCGGCAATATCCAGCATGTTTTGGGCATGATATTGCACATTTTTATCTAAAAATTCTGTTTTCAGAGCTGTTTTTGGTGTATTTTGGCATAAATACAATACATCTTCATGCGACCAATCCTGAATCATATCCCAAGCTTGGTTCAAGGCTTCGGCATCATAAAGCAGCCCTTTCCATAAAGCAGGCAGCGCTGAAATCCATGCCCAACCCCCTGCATCAGCACCACGAACTTCAATGAATTGCTTTAAACGCACCTCTGGAAATGTGGTGCTCACATGAAGTTCCCAATCGGCATAAGTCGGGTATTGATGGGGTAATATGGATAAATCACCTTCTAAGAAGTCCCGAAATGATGCGCCTGCACAGTCTATATATGTTGCATCACGCATCACAAAATACATAGGCACATCCAGCACCCACTCTGTCCAAGCTTCAAAACCAAAATCATCCTCAAAGACACATGAGGGTACACCTGTGCGCTTAGCATCTGTATCTAACCAACAATTTGCCCGCGCAGACAATAAACCTGATGGTTTACCCTCAATGAATGGCGAAGCAGCAAATAAAGCGGTGACCAAGGGTTGCAAACAATAGGCAACACGCATCTTTTTTGCCATATCAGCTTCATCAGAAAAGTCTAAATTGGCTTGTGTGGTGGCAGTGCGTAACATCATATCCAAGCCCAAATCACCCACCTTAGGCATATAATCACGCATCACCTGATAACGCGATTTAGGCATCCAAGCAATATCTTCACGTTTCCATTTGGGTTGAAAACCCAAACCTAAAAAGCCCATCTCCATTTCTTTTGTCAACTGGCGTAATAAATCAAAATGTTGACCTACTTCGGCATGGGTTTCATGAATCGTTGCCAAAGGTGCGCCTGAAAGCTCCAGTTGCCCGCCTGGTTCTAAGGTGATGGAAGCCAAACCATTTTTGAGGGCAATGGGATGACCATCTTCAAGAACAGCCAGCCATTGTTCATCATGGTTGCAGTCGGCAAGACGTTGCAACAGTTTCTCTATGCTTTTTTCACCAAAATAAGGAATGGGGCGCAAAGACTGGTTACAAAAACCTATTTTTTCGTGTTCTGTGCCTATTTTCCAAGCTGCTTTGGGTTTGCAACCATCACGGAAATAATCAGCCAAGTTTTCTCTGTATATACGTTTTTGTTCCAAAATAGTTCCAACCTTTTGTTTCTTCATGGTAAGCTGCGTTGCTGGAAACCTAACCTATGAACCTATTACATCAACATCAGTCGTCCAATCAAAGCAGTTTTTTGCGTTGCTTACAAGGCAGCCGCGCCGATCAAGTGCTGCTTTTGATATTGTTGCTGCTTATTTTTGGGCTGTGGTTAGGTGTTCAAGAGCATTTGAATCAGGGGCCGCCCACTGTATTTATATACCATGAACAACAATTATTAGCCCAATACCCCGTGCCGCAAGATGAGCACATCATACGCGTGGCTGCAGTGGGTGCTTTAGGAACCTCTGACATTGAACTCTCCAAACAAGGCATACGTTTCATCTCATCCCCATGTACCACCCAATATTGCACCCTTGCCGGGCATAAGTCTCATGTGGGTAGTGTGCTTGCCTGTGTACCCAACCATATCATGGTAGTTGTGCGCGGTTTTTTAGAAAAGGACACGCAAAAGGTGGTTTATGATGCCATTGCGGAATAAAAAAGCTTAAGATGAAGCAATATATCAACTTACCCGCTCGCCCAAGCCTGAAATCGCTTGAAGATAAGGCAGTTTGGTTATCTTTTTTGCTGATTGCCATTGGTTTACATGTTTTTGAAGCCACATTACCTAGCCTTGGACCATGGTTTAAACTTGGTTTAGCCAATATCATGACCTTACTCGCCTTGCTTCTTTTAGGCCCACAAGCTGCCTTTTTTCTTGCCATCGCCAGAGTAGTGGTAGGCAGTATGTTTATCGGCACTTTGCTCACCCCCACTTTCTTCATTAGCCTTGCTGGTGCTGTCATGGCGGCTGTAGTGATGCTGTTGCTTTACCGAAGTTTTGCCAACATCAGTTTGATTGCGCTCAGTCTATGTGCTGCAATGGCGCATATGTTGGGTCAATTTGTGGTCGTTGAAATATATTTTATCCAACAAACTGCCTTGTATTACCTCTTGCCTCCACTGCTTGCCCTCTCCTGCCTTAGCGGCTGGATTAACGGCGCGATAGCCAGCTATATATACCCATCTTTAAGTGAGCCGCGGCGGCGGTAAGGGTATATCGTGGTGGTCTTGGTGTTATGTTGTTTAGGGTGCAGGTTGGCGCATCCATTGGAAGCGTATATCTAAAGAAGTTTGGTTACGAATACATTGTAAACCCATGTGTGTATTTTCACAAATAGCGATAGGTGCGCGCAGGTTTGCTGTGACCCATGTTGCATCGGCAAAAGGATTCAAGACCAGCAGCCAAACCACTTCATCATCATGTTCGACATCCAAACAAAGCCGCTGCTCAGCACTTAATGTGGGGGGAAGACCAAGCCTTGCTTCATCCCAAGGCGTTAAAATAAAGGATGCTTCAGGACAATCCACCGATTGCATACAAACCATATTACCCATGCCTTCATAAATAAAAGCAAAACGAAAAGCATCTGCAAAACCAGCAACACCGCGCGGAAATTGGAACTCCAACAGGGCTTTGTTGCTTGATTTGGCTTGATTGGATGCGCTGACTTCAGGTGTGCTGTTTGAATCTATATTAACTATTTTTTGCGCCATCATCAGCTGCTCCTTGTTGTAACCATGCCAAAGCATCACCTGCTACGGCTGCCTGATTCTCTTGTTGAATCTGGGCGTAAACTTCTAAACGATGAATGGCGACATCAGCAGGCGCTTCAATACCAAAACGCACCACTTTGCCATGTTCAATGTCATGGACAATGAGTCGAATATTATCGTCAATACGAATGACCTCACCGATTTTCCGTCGTAATACCATCATAAGCTGTGCTCCGTCACGCTTGTTTTTGTCTTGAAACTACCTTAAAAAATTGACTAAGGATAAATTTTTCATGTTGGCAATTTGGCTATAAGAAGCTTGCAGCGCGATATTTGCCTGCTGCATTTCAGCCACCAATGCAGGTATATCTGCAGTTTCATGTTCATTCAGGCGTTTCTCAATGGCAAATTGCATATCCTCATACGATTGCCGATAGCTGGACAAAGCATTGATTTGCCCACCCACACGGCTGGTTAAATCAATCATACCATTGCTGGCTTTGGATAAGTCACCAATCGCGCCACCAATGCCCCAACCTTCATCATTTTCCAAAGCATTCTGGAATGTTTTAAGCGCATCAAACATCAAGGCAAAAGCAGGCTCATCACCACGCACATTGCTCACCACTTGTTGTGTATTACTAATCGCCACCACCCTATCTTGAGCTGAGCCTTGGTATTGATAAAAACCTTGCGCATCTTGAACAAATGCCTGTTGATTGATGGCAGTTCCTGAAAACAAAGCATCACCTTCCCATGCTTTATTGGCAGAGTTGGCAACTTGATCCAAAAGGTGTTTGACTTCATTGGCAGCGGCTTGATGTTCAGCGGTGGTCATGTTCGCTGAGCTTTGTTGCACTGCCAATGCTTGCGCTCTACCCAAAACATGAATCATATCGGTTAATACAGACTGGGTTGCACCCAAACGTGAGTCGGTCACGATTAAAGCCTCAAAACTACCTTTGAGTTGGCTTTGTGTATGGCGCAAATCCAAAGACACCTTATAATCAATGCCAGCTTGAGCAGGGGTCTGAAAGCGTTTGCCTGAAGCAATGCTGGCATTGGCATCGGCTTGTACTTTGAGTTGTTTGTTCACACCTGAAAGTAAGTTGTCATAAAGTTGGCTACTGGTTATTCTCATCGCATCATCCCCATCAAGGCATCCATCATTTGATTGCTGGTGGTAATCACTTTCGCAGATGCTTCATATGCCCGTTGAAACTTGAGCATGGCAATCAGTTCCTCATCTATGTTTACCCCAGAAATAGCCTCACGCTGCTGGGCTAAAGAAGATGCCTCAGAAGAACGATACAACTTTTGTTGTTCTGCAACTTCCACATCCAAACCATACCTTTGTGATAAGACTGAAATACGCTCATGCAAGCTCAATGGCGCAGAGCCATCAAAAGAAAAGCTAAAATCTTGCAAGCCCATTATATCTATCGCAGCAGTATTTTCACCTGCTTGAATCAAGGATGTGGCGGGGTCTATCCTGCCTGTTTGGATACGGTTAACGTCTGCTTTGATGCTTTGATTAAGCTCTAAATTTCCTGCTGTAGAGCCATGGAAAAAGGCTTGCACTTCATAAGCGGCTAAGAAGTTGGAAGTATCATCGGCAAAGGCAATCGTATTGGTTCCCGCATCAAGATTTAAACGACCAGCTGCATCCACAGTGGCGTTGACCCCTGTGACACCAAGTATGGGGTCGTTGATGGCAGTTGCCACATCATTCATGCTTGCTCCAGCAGCTAAAGTCACTGTAAACTGGCTAGTTGGCACTTGCGGTAGACCTGCATCATCATAAACATGGATATTAAAGCTTCCTGCCTGAACTTGAGCTGCAAAAGCAACACCTTGAGTGGTATCGTTTAAAGCTAAAGCAGGGTTAGTGGCGCCCAAAGCAGATTGTACTGTAGATGTTTTAGCACCACCACCTGCACTGCCGTGAATTTGATTGGTGGCAAAAGCAAGGTTGGCAGCAAAACTATCCAAACTTGTCATATAACCCTGCATACGCTCATCACGCAAAGACAATAAACCACCCAAAGAACCACCTTCATCCAAACCCTGCACAGGATTATTCGAGCCAGCAGTCACAATGGATTGAAAACCATTGCTGCCTGTGCTGGTGCTGCGAGCCAAATGGCGCACCATGCCATCTTGGGTTAAGAGGTCGCCACCTTTGGTTTGTAATAACAAGTGCCCATCGTTGGTAACCACTTCTTGTAAGGGGATAATTTTGGCAAGTTTGCGTACTTCTTCATCACGTTGATCACGCAAATCGTTGGCAGTGCCCACGATAGCTTGTTGACCAGCTTCATGGACTTTAATTTGTTGGGTTAAAGCAGATATTTTGTCGAGTTGCAGGTTGACCACGGCGATTTGCTGATCAATATCACCATTTAAACTTTGTTGAGCATTGCCAAGCTGCTCTTGCATACGATTCAACTGCGTGGTTAAAGCCTCACTTTTGGTGCGCACATTGTATTTTTGGGCAATATCTTGAGGATTATTGGCAAGTTGTTGCCAAGAAAGGAAAAAATCATCCACGGATGCGGCAAGACCTGTGCTTTCTAAGCTGCCAAAAGTGCTTTCCACGGTTTGTAAACCTGAAGCTACCGTGTCCCAGAACTCAAACTGCGAAGCATTTTCACGTTGCGCGGTTTTGATGAGCGGATCTACCACACGCTGGATATTGTTCAGGTTTACGCCGCGCCCAAAGTCCAAAGTGCCTATGCTGTCAGGAGACGCGGTAACAATACTTGCAATTTGCCTTGAATAACCATCGGTATTCACATTGGCGATATTGTGTGAGGTAATGTCCATCGCTTTTTGTTGGGCGCGTAAGCTTGTCGCCGCGACATGTAAGGCTTGGAAACTCACCTTGAGACCTGCTGCGCCGCATAACCTATATTTTGGTAGGTGCTTTGGGTCTCAACCACACCAGCTTGTTGTAAAATACTGGTGGTGACATTCCATG
>JAUZQU010000002.1 GCA_030950835.1 Mariprofundaceae bacterium
TTTGAGCCAAGGTGAACAAAAGATTCCAGTGAGCATACATTTGAGCACTTTAGGCAACGAAATCAGCAAGGGTTTTGTGGTGATGGCGTTTCAGGATATTTCCGAGCGACTGCGTAATGAAGAAGCCAAACAAGAAACACAGAAAATGGCGGTGATTGGCAACTTGGTGGGTGGTATTGCCCATGAATTGAACAATATACTTGCTAGTATTACGGGCAATTTGTTTTTGGCTAAAATCAAGCTGGTTGGGCATGAAGATGTGGCAAAACGTTTGGATATAGCCGAGCGATTATCCTTTGACATGGGTGATATCATCGCCCATTTGATGGCATTTTCTGGACAAAGCGTGCTGTCTCGTGAAAATATTTCCTTTAAAACATTGGTTGAAAAGTCGATTGCTGAATATACGGATAACTTGTCTGCTAACATCATGTTTGAGCATGATATTTGCCTAGAAAACCTTGAATTGTTTGCTGCTGAAGAACAATTACAACAAATTTTAAGTCACCTCTTAAAAAATGCGGCAGATGCTGTAGTGAATTCGAACGTTGCAAGGATTCACACGTGTTTAACTTTGTATGAGGCGGACGCTGAATTTAGCCTTCAACATCAAGTGGAACAACATACGCAGTTTGCTAAGTTGAGGATTCAAGATAATGGTTGTGGTATCAGTGAACAGGCTTTGCCACATATTTTTGACCCTTTCTTTACAGAAAAAGACTTTGGTGCAGGCAAAGGTTTAGGGCTTTCTATGGTGCAAGGTGCTGTTCAAATGCACAATGGTATGATTGAGGTGCAAAGCGAGGTTGGTCGTGGCAGTCAATTTGATATTTATTTGCCTTTAGAGAATCAAGAAGAACGTCTAGTGCTGAATTCGGCAGCCGATAAGCTGGAGTCAAATGCTGCTATATTAGCAACGCAGTTGTCGGGTAAAAGTATACTCTTGGTTGAAGATGATGAAGATGTACAGGCGACTACCAAAGCGATTTTGCAGTCGCTTGAGTTTAGCGTGATGACGGCTAATGATGGTGAGGAAGGGGTTGAGATGTATCGGCAACACCAGCAAGAGATTGGTTTGGTGTTGATGGATATTATGATGCCGCGTATGAATGGTACGTTGGCGTGCAAGAAGATTCGTGAGATCAATGCCCATGTCAAAGTGGTATTTGTTTCTGGGTTTGATCAAAATAGTGCCAGATTTCAAGAAATGGGTTTGGCGAATGAGTTGTTTTTGCGTAAACCGTATAATGTAATGGCGTTACACGAGATGATTGCTCGTGAAATGGAGGGAAGTTAAACTTCCCTTGGCTTGTCGATGGTGCAATGTGAAGTATAGGGAGTGTTTGTGTCTAAATTATCAACTACAGCTTATGAAGTGCTAGAAGCACGAAGTCACGACCCTTTTGCTTATTTAGGGCGACACCAAGGCGAAAAATCAGGCATGGTGGTCAGAGCGCTGAAACCACGGGCTGAACAAGTGAATTATATCGATGTTTTAGGGAAGTCTACTCCCATGAAACGCATTGAAGGCACAGATATTTTTGAGTTAAACCTCCATAAAGCAGACTTTAAAGCGAAATATCATTTCGAAATTACCAACGAGCAAGGCGATGTTTGGCAAGAGCAAGATGTTTATACTTTTGCCCCGATGTTGGGTGAGATGGACATTCACTTGATTGGTGAAGGCAATCACTTTGAGAAATACAACATCTTGGGTGCGCATCCGCGTCAGCTTGAAGGTGTGCAGGGCGTGGGTTTTGCAGTTTGGGCACCTGCGGCAACGCGGGTAAGCGTGGTGGGTAACTTTAACCACTGGGATGATAAAGAGCATCAAATGCGCGTGCGTGGTTCTTCGGGCATTTGGGAGTTGTTTATCCCTGATTTGACTGCTGGTGAGGTCTATAAATTCAAAATTCGCACCCAAAGTGGTGAAATTTTAGAAAAAACCGATCCGTATGCTCAAGAAATGGAGCTTAGACCCAATACAGCAAGTGTTGTCCATGATCGCCATGTTTATGCATGGGCAGATGCGGAGTGGGTGGAGAATCGTCCAAAAAAACAAGCTGCTGATCAGCCTATGTCTATTTATGAAGTCCACCTTGCCTCTTGGCGTAAGGGTGATGCTGAATACATGAATTACCGTGAAATTGCCCATCAACTGGTGGAATATTGCACATGGATGGGTTACACGCATATTGAACTGATGCCCGTTACCGAATATCCCTTTGATGGCTCGTGGGGATACCAAGTGGTAGGTTACTTTGCCCCAACCAGTCGCTTTGGTACGCCAGATGACTTCCGTTATTTTGTTGATTATTGTCATCAGCATGATCTTGGCGTGTTTTTAGACTGGGTTCCTGCCCACTTTCCCAAAGATAGCCACGGTTTAGCCCGTTTTGACGGCACAGCCTTGTATGAACATGAAGATCCAAGACTTGGTGAACACAAGGATTGGGGCACTTATATTTTCAACTTTGGGCGCAATGAAGTGCGTAATTTCCTCATTGCTTCCGCTTTATTTTGGTTGGATGAATACCACTTGGATGGTTTAAGGGTGGATGCGGTTGCCTCCATGCTTTATTTGGATTATTCGCGTGAAGCAGATGAGTGGTTGCCCAACAAACATGGTGGACGTGAAAACTTGGAAGCCGTGGAATTCTTAAAACAATTCAACTGCTTGGTGCATGAGCGCTTCCCAGGGGCTGTGACCATGGCTGAAGAATCCACCTCTTGGCCTATGGTTTCACGCCCGACTTATCTTGGTGGTTTGGGCTTTACCATGAAATGGAATATGGGCTGGATGAACGATACTTTGTCCTATTTTGAGCAAGACCCTATCCATAGGCAATATCATCATAATCAACTCACTTTTTCGCTGGTCTATGCCCACACTGAAAATTTCATCTTACCATTCTCCCATGACGAAGTGGTGCATGGCAAAGGCTCTATGCCTGAGAAGATGCCTGGTGATGATTGGCAAAAGTTTGCCAATTTGCGCTTGTTGTATGCCTATATGTATACCCATCCAGGCAAGAAGTTGCAATTTATGGGCACTGAATTTGGGCAATGGCCTGAATGGAGTGAAAGTAAATCTTTATCATGGGATCAAAGCAACTTCATGCCACATCGCGGGCTACAATTGATGCAGCGCGATATGAATCACCTGTATAAAAATGTTCCTGCGCTTTATGAAGTCGATTTTGATGCTGCTGGTTTTGAGTGGTTAGACTGCAATGATGCAGCCCAATCTGTATTGAGTT
>JAUZQU010000020.1 GCA_030950835.1 Mariprofundaceae bacterium
CCTCGCCATTTAGCTTGATCGTAATACTCTTGCGGTCGTGTCCAGAACACATTCATATGCGCCATATAAACACGTCCAAAGCGACCTTCTTTCATTGCTCTTTTTAAAAGCTGCAATGTTGAATTACGACGATTTTGTTTCACTACAAAAAGACGTACTTTGGCATCATCACATGCCTTCACCATACGCACACCGTCTTGCCAGCGTGTTGCCATAGGCTTTTCTGTCATCACGTGCACGCCATACCTAGCTGCTAGAGACACTTGGTCAGCGTGAGTGCCGCTTGGTGTACAAATTGAAATCAAGTCAAGAGACTCTTTCTCAAGCATTTCCTCTAAGCTTCTATAGGCCTTCACTTGATACTTCTCTTGATGTTCAGCCAACACCTTGGCGTCTACATCACACACCGCCACAAGCTCTAGCTCATCAGCGTGCTTTTCAATTGAGCCAAAGTGATTCTTAGATATCCGACCACAGCCCACAATGGCTATACGTATTTTTTTATCTGACTTTATAACTTGGTACATATATAATCCCTCACAAACGCCAGACTTGAAATCCAGCAGATGACAACGCTTTTTTATCAAATGCTGACTTAATATCTATAAATGGTGCCCCTAAACCTGTTTTAGCAACCAGGCTTGCAATCGAAATGTTAATCACTTCGTCATGTGCAACCGCTGCAACAATGGCATCAGCGGTTTTGACCTCGTCCAAACTCATTAAATCGACACCATATTCTTTCTTGGCAGCCGCAACATTGGCAACAGGATCATACACGAGAACCTTAACTCCGTAACTTTCTAATTCTTGGATAACGTCAATAACTCTAGAGTTTCTTAAATCTTCGCAATTTTCTTTAAATGTTAAACCAAGAAGTAACACGCTTGCCCCTTTAACCTTACGGTCAGCAACAATCATTTGCTTAACAGTTTTCTCAGCAATAAACTTACCCATACCATCATTGATTTGCCTTCCTGACAAAATAACATCAGGCTGATAGCCCAGCAACTCTGCTTTATACGTCAAATAATATGGGTCAACGCCAATACAGTGACCGCCCACTAGCCCTGGTCTAAAGGGTAAAAAGTTCCATTTCGAGCCAGCCGCTTCGAGCACATCCAATGTATCAATATCCATTTTATCAAAAATGACTGCCAGCTCATTCATCAATGCAATGTTTAAATCTCGCTGGGTATTTTCAATCACCTTCGCAGCTTCTGCAACTTTAATGGTAGCCGCCCTATATACACCTGCTTCAATCACTTGCTCATAAAGTGTCGCTACTTTTTCCAGTGTCTCTTCATCTTGCCCCGCTACCACCTTCACAATAGTCTCAAGTGTATGCACCTTATCACCTGGGTTCACCCGCTCTGGTGAATAACCAACCTTAAAGCCTTCTCCACACTTTAAACCTGATTCTTGTTCCAAGATAGGCACACACACATCTTCGGTCACCCCTGGATAAACAGTAGACTCGAAAATTACAATCGCGCCCTGTTTAAGGTTTTTACCTACTGTTTCAGTAGCTTTAATGACTGGTGTTAAATCCGGCTGATGGGCGCTATCAACTGGTGTTGGCACTGCTACCACCACATAATCAGCCTTAGCAATATCACTTGCAGATGTGGTATATTCTAATTGCGTGGCGCGAACAAATAGCGCGCTATCCATCTCACCTGTTGGATCAAAACCCGCTTCATACGCCTTCACTTTCTCTTGCGATATTTCAAAACCAAGCGTAGGCATCACTCTGCCAAAAGCCAATGCCAAAGGCAGCCCAACATAACCAAGACCTACCACCGCTACGCTACTGTTGCTACTCATGTATTCTCCTGTTTGCTACCCTTTAAACCATTAGCAATAAACGCTACTACAACGCCTAACATCAACCCAAGAATACTCGCCAAGATCATAATCAATGTTTTATTTGGCTTTATTGGCTCTGCGGCTGCAAACGCCTTTTGATCAAAAAACATAGGTTTGAGCATTCCAGCATCAACATTGACCTGCTCAAGCGCAGCTAAGCGCTCTTCCAAATCCCGCAAACCCTCAATAAACGCAGAGTCATCTTGCCTAGCCTCCAGCATCTTCATCTCCCCACGCAATGCTCCAGCACTTAACATATATAAAGGAATTGACGTGGTGTTGATAGACAGTCCGCCCAGGCTCCTTATACTTTTATCTTGGGCACTTAACAAACGAGCAATCGTCACGGCCTCTTTTAACTGCGTAATACGATCAAGCCTTCTTTTTTTCGCCAACAGCAGTTTGCCGTCTATTTCTGACTGTAAATTACTTTGCAAACTATTGATTTTCGCATAAACTTCATCCGCAAGCCTCTCGCTAACCATAACAGATGTCTCTTGAACAAAACTATTGACCCACTTCGCAGCCAAGTCTGCATCACTAAATTCAAAAGAAAGGCTTACAAAACCAGCCTGCTCTTCTTTTTTTGTATTTCTATTTACGGTTAAAATTTTATGAAATCCAACGTCAAACAAAAACTCTTCATCCATATCTACTGAGTAACCCAAATGCTCCGCAACACCATGCTCCTCATAAAAAGAGCGGCGATTTGCTCGTGATTTTAAGGTCTGCACAAACAAATCATACACATATTCTGGGGTGTAGTTTGAGTTTGAGTTTGAATCATTGAGGATCGGAACATTTAACTGCTGCACATCTTTCTGGCTAGGCGGCAATAAAAAAGCTTCCGCCTTAAACACAGGTGTTGCCACAAACACATAAATAAGAGCCAGCAACACACAAGTTGCCCATATCATAAAAATAAATTTCTTTTGTTCGACAATCACTTGCCATAAATCCAGCAGGCTCACTTCATCTTGCCTCGTTTCTGACATGTTACAACCCCTGCTATATCTAGTTTTTAATTCCCCAGAAGCAATATCTGAATTTTTAGCTGCTTGATTTCAAAGACCGAACAAAGATAAATCTGGAAGACTCTAGTAGCCATAAAGTTCATGTCGCCCTAGACTTCATGAACCACCTACACTCGGCTAACCCTGCATAAAAAAAAGAGCGGGACAACCCGCTCTTTTCAACAAAACATCTATCCAACTTACTCTTTACTAGCTTCAACCGTCAAACTATCTTGAATTTTAGCTAGTTTTTTATCACCAATACCTTTCACTGCTGTTAAACTTTCCAAGTTTGCAAACTTACCGTATTCATCCCGATAAGCTACAATCGCATCCGCAGTTTTAGGACCAATGCCCTTCACTTCTTGTAATTGCTCCGAAGTTGCCGCGTTAATGTTGATTCCGCCAGCAAATGCTGCAACAGAAAACATCATCGAACCTACCATAGCTAACATCACTATCAGTTTTTTCATTGTTCACCTCTCCTTCATTTAGTCCTATCATCCTAACAAACATTAGCCAAACCTTAACCGCTCATTTTTAAACATCAACACTATTCAAAGCCTCAGAAACACATTTCATAGCGCCCCTACTCCATCATCCATGACTTTCAGCCACACCTTTTCTAAGCGTTTTGCCGAAATCGGCACTGAAGTTTTAAGATCCTGAGCAAATAGAGAAACACGCAACTCTTCAATATGCCAGCGGAAAGTAATAGAGGCATTGTTTTCTTGGTATAACTGCTCATCTGCCCTTTGCTGATACAAGTGCCAGAAGGTCTGTATCTGTTGCATATGGATTTGATCTTGCTTGAGGTTTTGACCTGCTTTTTGTAAACGTTTTTCAGCAGCCTGTACATAACGTGAGATATGCTGCAACCACGCTTGAGGGGTCTGCTGGATAAAACCAGCATATACCAACTGCGACACTTGCTGTTGAATGTCCTCCAGCACAGGTTTCAAGGCAACCGCTTTAACTTGTGTTAATTTCTGCTGCAAAGAGGCGTGGGCTTTTAATATCTCGACAACCATGCCTGCTGTTTTTTTGCCTGTTATCACCACTTCTGCGCGTCCAGCATCCAATAAAGCCGTAAAGTCAGACTTCGTTCGTGGTAGATTCCCTTGCATGAACACACTATCAAATGTGTGCTGAACTATATCATGCAACAACGCCTGACTATCACCAATGCTGGCATACAACAACACCATTTCCGCTTGCTGTGGTAACTTCTTGCGCAACATCTCCACTTGCTGATTCAGACTCAATATCAACAAGCGGCGCACACCAGCAAACATCGCTTGCTGCGCACTCTGCTCGCTTTCAAAAAACTGCAGCGCAACACTATCTTGCTCATCCACCAAAGCAGGGAAAAGGCAGATAGACATGCCGTTTTTTTGCTGCTGCACCACTTCAGGTAGGTCTGCAAAACTCCAGCGGGTTAAGCCTTGTTGGCTTTGTAGATTTTCAGGTTGCAACGCCTGCAAACTTACACGTGCCAAATGGGCATACTGCTGTTGCAGTAGCTTTAAATCACTACCATTACCCAAGATCTTATCATCTTGGTCGAACACCTTAAACTTCATGCATAAATGCGGTGGAAGTTGTGCTATATTCCAATCTTGGCTCGCCACATATACCCCTGTCATACGCTGTAAATGTCGCGATAAAGCCAACAACAAATTACCTTCCGCAAAAGTAATATTCTCAACACAAGCTTGGGCAAACTGTGGTGCTGGCACGAAATTTGTGCGTAAGTTTTTGGGCAAAGACTTGATTAAACTAATGACCTTTTCTACCAACAAACCAGGTACCAACCAAGCAAATCTATCACAATCCAACTGCCCCAACACCAGCATAGGCACATCTAAAGTCATACCATCTGCCTGTTGACTAGGATCAAAATGGTATTGGATTTTTAAACTTAAACCCTGCACCTGCAATACATTGGGAAAAGCCAGCATGTCAACATCTTGATGATTTTCGTCCAAAAGTAGTGCTTTAGACAAAAATAAGATGTTTTTATCTTCTTTTTCGGCTTTTTTACGCCATTTCTCAAACAACTTACCACTAAAAATGCCTGCGGGAAGAATATGATCAAAAAAATCAAAACGAATCTGCTCATCTGCCAACAAATCACGACGGCGGCTTTTTGCCTCCAGCGTTTCAATCTCTTGCAGTAGATTGCGATTATGTTTGAGCCACAAGCCAAAAGAATGAAACTCTTGATAGACCAAAGCATGGCGAATAAACAACGCTCTTGAAATGTCTGGCTCAATGTTGCCGAAGTGGGTTAAACGTTTGCTAATAATGGGCAAACCATACAAAGTGATGGTTTCATAAGCACAGACTTGGGCGCGTTTCTTTGACCAGTGCGGCTCAGAATAGTTGTGTTTTAACAAGTGTGGGGCAAGCCGTTCTAACCATGTCGGGTCAATAGGCGCAATGCAACGCGCAAACAACCGTGATGTTTCCACTAAAAAACCTGCCATCAACCATGCTGGTGGTTTTTTGCTCAAAGGAGAACCCGGGAACACTGCCACCTGCAAACCCCTTGCCCCCATCAAACCCTTCTTCTCATGTTTTTGGCAAACATGGCTTAATAAACCTGCTAGAATAGACTTATGCACATCATCCGCTTCTGCCGCTTCTTGATTGGGTATCATGTTCATTTCTCGAACAATACCCAGCAGTTGACCGTGTAAGTCATGCCATTCACGCATACGTAAATACACCACAAAATGGTTTGCACATAGTTTACGCAGCTTGGATTTTGACAACTGTTTTTCCTGTGCCTGATACCAGGCCCACAACTTGAGCCATGATAAAAAGTCGGAACTTTTATCGGTGAAAACATGGTGTTTTTCATCCGCTTTCTGCGCTTGATCCGCAGGGCGCACCCTTGGGTCTTGTACCGATAATCCAGCCACAATAATCAACACTTCATGTAAGGCGCGCTGCTGATGCGCCTGCACCAACATACGCCCCAAACGTGGGTCTACGGGCAAACGGATAAGCTTTTTACCAATATCCGTGAGTTTCCCTGATGCATCAATGCTCTGCAGCTCTTCCAACAAACGATAACCATCTTGAATGCTGCGTTTCTCAGGCGGCTCCATAAAGTCAAAATCATGAATGTCACCCAAACCAAGGCTAATCATCTGCAAAATCACATGGGCGAGGTTAGTGCGCCGAATTTCAGGATCAGTATGTTCAGGGCGACGCTCAAAATCATCCTCACTATACAAACGAAAACAAACCCCCGCCGCCACCCGACCACAACGCCCTGCCCTCTGGTTTGCCGAAGCTTGAGAAATAGGTTCAATGGGTAATTGTTGTACTTTGCTTTTAGGGCTGTATCGACTAATCCGCGCTGTACCCACGTCAATCACAAAACGAATGCCAGGCACAGTTAATGATGTCTCCGCCACATTGGTTGCCAATACAATACGCCTGCCCTTATGTCCTTTGAACACCTTATCTTGCTCAGCAGGGGAAAGGCGAGAAAATAATGGTAAAATGGTGGTATCTCGCATGTTATATTTTTCTAAAGCATGGGCAGTATCACGAATTTCACGTTCACCCGGCAAAAACACCAATATATCACCCAAAACATCCAAACTTGCCGCCTCATCCACTGCCATTTGGATGGCATTCTGCAAGGTTTTATCATCAGCCTCATCCGCAAGCAACGGACGATAACATATGTCCACAGGGTAACTGCGCCCTGACACTTCAATCACGGGAGCATCATGGAAAAATTGCGAGAAACGTTGGGTATTGATCGTGGCTGAGGTGATAATAATCTTCAAATCAGGGCGTTTGGGTAGAATGTTTTTCAGGTAACCCATTAAAAAGTCTATGTTTAAGCTGCGCTCGTGTGCCTCATCCATGATGATGGTATCGTATTGCAACAGTTGCGGATCATGTTGAATTTCCGCCAATAAAATGCCATCCGTCATCAGCTTGATATAGGTATTGGCTTGGCTATGGTCACTAAAACGAATTTTGTAACCCACATCCTTGCCCAAAGGTGTGTTCAGCTCGTGCGCAATGCGCGTAGCCACACTTCTTGCCGCAATACGCCGTGGTTGGGTATGCCCAATTTTACCCGTGATACCTCGCCCTAAAGCCAAACATATTTTAGGTAGTTGTGTAGTCTTTCCTGAGCCTGTTTCCCCTGCAATAATCACCACTTGGTTCTGCTCTATGGCGTGTTGAATGCTTTCTCGACTTTGGCTAATAGGCAAGTCTTCGGGGTAGGTAAGCTGCGGCAGATGTGTTTTGCGCAATGCACATTGTTGCTGCGCTTGTGCAATATCATGCTCAAGCTTGAGATAAGCTTGTTCTATGTCTTGTTGACGTCGTTCGCGACTGCGTAACTGGCGCAAACGATTGCTCAGTGAACGTTGCTGCAACAGCATACAGCTGGTAATTTGCTGCTTTAAAGCAGACCAATGAACATGTTGAGACATTCGATATTCAGTGAATATTCAGTAGTTTTCTAACGATATCTATAAGCTCAAAGCGATGCTGGCTGATGAAATTCAATGACATTTTTATCTTGGTCACGAATAAATAACGAAGCACCATAAGCTTGACCAAACTGAATAGGCCCTTCTGTAATCACGATACTTTGTTCGTTCAAGCTGCGCTGTACAGCCTCTAAATCAAGCACTTGCAAGGCAATATGCGTATAACCTGCATGTTTCGTCTGCACATCCATTAAAACATTTTCCTCTGCTATCGCCGCCGCATTCAAAATAAAATTCAGCACCACACCACAAGGATGTCGCATAATCGCTACAGGCTCAGGACCTACCGGCCCTGCAATGAACACAAAACCAAGCTTTTCATAAAATGCACGTGCCGTTGCCAAATCAAATACTCGAATACCCACATGATCAATCGCTTGGATGTCTAACATGATACAAGCTCCTTTAATGTTGCCTCTAAATCCTGGCGAATCTGAGCGTTGCTCAACTGTCCACTTTGGCTATCAAAATTTTGCTGAAAAGACGCAATCGACAAGCTTGCCCGCACATCACCATCAAAAAACGGTGCTGTTCTTACTGCCTCTGCCAATACATTCGCCCCACCTCGTCCGCCGGGTGACGTGGCAAGAAAAATCATGGGTTTGTGTTGAAACACCTTTTGAATGCGCGAACACCAATCAAAAAGATTTTTATATGCCACGCTGTAGGAGTGATTGTGTTCAGCAAAGGAAATAATCACACCATCACTTTGGGCAATCTTCGCCAAAAATGCTTTTGCCAAGGCAGGTTTTCCCAGTTCTTTTTCTCTATCTACACTAAATAAAGGAAGCTCATAATCATTCAAATCAAGCACTTGCACGTCATGTTCGCTCAACATATCTTGAGCGATATGCATAATAAGTTGTTTATTGATGGAGTCCTTACTGCTGCTGGCAGCAAACGCGAGTATCTTCATAATATTCTCCTTGGGGGTGTACAACACATCAGGCACAAACAAAAATGCCGAACCTAATCACAAAGACTAGGCTCGGCATTTCTTATAAGCAAAAGGTTTGCTTTGTCTCTAGAATTCGCGACGCTGGCGGGCGCGAATACGACGAAGACGTTTCATAAGACGCTTGCGTGCAGCAGCTTCTTTACGTTTCTTCGCCACAGAAGGTTTTTCATAAGCTTCACGACGACGGCATTCACTAATAACACCACCACGCTCAACTTGCTTACGAAAACGTTTGATCGCCATTTCAATTGGCTCATCATGACTCACTCTAATTCCTGGCATGGAAAACATCACCCCCTTGGACAAAACCGCAAAAATTACACCTTTAACATGGAAAGATTGACATCCAACCAACCATACAAAGGGTCGCGCATTATGGGTATAGAATCAGCGAAGTCAAATCAAGGCTCTAAGTTGCTACGCGCCGCCACCACTGTAGGCAGCTGGACAATGTTGTCCCGTGTATTGGGTTTTGTGCGTGATATTTTTATTGCACGTTTATTGGGCGCAAGCCCTTTGGCAGATGCTTTTTTTGTTGCGCTCAAATTGCCCAACTTTTTCAGACGTATGTTTGCCGAAGGTACGCTTACCGTTGCCCTTGTTCCTGTGTTGGCAGAAGAAAGAAAAAAAGGTGAAGACGCTGCCCATGCCTATTTAAATGCCTTAGCAGGTTTGCTTTTAGCTGCCTTATTAACCTTCACCATCTTAGGTATGATTTTTATGCCTTGGTTATTATTTGCCTTTGCCCCTGGTTTTTACGATGAACCCGATAGATGGTTACAAGCCTTAGCTTTAGCCCGACTGATGTTTCCTTACTTGGCGTTGATTTCACTCACTGCCATGGCGTGGGCAGTCTTAAATGCTTACAAGAAATTCGCCATCGCTGCTGCCAGCCCTGCCTTGTTAAATCTCGCTATTTTGTTTGCGGCTATTGTCTTAGCACCTTTACATCACAATCCTGCTGAAGCTTTGGCAGTGGGTGTATTATTGGGTGGTTGTTTGCAATTGGCGATTCAGTTTCCCGCTTTAAAACGTATTGGCTGGATTCCCAAACCCTCTTGGCGACCCAAAATGCCCGCTATTTCCCAAACCATGTTATTATTTGGCCCTGCGGTCTTAGGCATTGCCGCAGTACAAATCAACATCTTGGTCGGCACTATTTTAGCCACTTTATTACCCACAGGCGCAGTATCTTACCTCTATTATGCCGATAGAATCGTACAACTTCCGCTTGCTTTGTTTGGCATTGCCATCGGCACAGCTTTATTACCCACCCTTGCCGAACACCTGAGCAACCACCGCATGCAAGCAGCCAAAGATGACCTGCGCCAAGGCTTAACATGGCTAACGTGGATCACCTTACCCGCTACCGTGGGTTTACTTTATCTCGCAGAACCCATTGTACGCACCTTATTTGAGCAAGGTAAGTTCACCGCCCAAGATGCCAGCAATACTGCCTACGCCTTACAAGCCTATACCGTGGGTTTGATTGCATTTTGTTGGGCAAGGGTGTTATCTACAGCCTGTTTTGCAGGCAAAGATGCCAAGGCACCCATGAAGTTCGCTGCATATTCAGTGCTGATGAACATCATCTTGTCCATCATACTCATGCAATCCATGGCGTATGTAGGTTTAGCCCTCGCAACTGCGCTGGCATCCTTTTTTAATGTGCTTCTTTTATGGCGGCATCTGCACTGCAAACAAGGTGCTATTTTCAACAGCAGCAGTGCCAAACGTATAGCAGCAGCAGCTTTAGCATGTTTACCTATGCTAGCCGTGTTGTACTACACTCCCCTACTCTGGGTTTTTCCTGAGACAGGGAAAATGATGCAATTTTTATGGTTATGTATGACTATTTCAGCGGCTATGCTGGTATTTTTCTGTACTGCGTGGTTATTCGGTGAGCGCAAACTCTTCCAAAGAAAGTCTGCTTAAGCGACGTCAATCCCTGCAACCACACCACCACCCAACAACTCATCACCCACATAAAATGCGGCAACTTGCCCTGGTGCAGTAGGTTTTTGTGGTTGTTCAAAGACCATAGACACAGCATCTTTGTCTATGCTTAACGTACATGCTGATGGGCGCATTTGATAACGTACCTTCGCCAACACCTGCTCGCCTTCACGAGGCAAACGAATCCACGTCTGCTCATGCACCAATACTTGGCGAATCAAAGCATCTTCAGGCGGCGCAACCACCACACGCGCTGTAATACCATCCATATCCACCACATGCCAAGGGCCATTGGGCAGCCCTAAACCTTTACGTTGACCTAAAGTAAAATGGGCAATGCCTTGATGCCTACCTAAAATAGTGCCCTCTCTATCTACAATATCACCCGCACGGAAACCCAAAGTTGCCCCTTCTTTTTTAAGAAATTCAATACGATTACCCGTAGGAATAAAACAAATATCTTGGCTTTCATGTTTGTTGGCAGTTAATAAGTCATAATGTTGCGCTAAAATACGCGTACCATCTTTTTTCAAATGCCCCACAGGAAACAAAATACGGCTGGCTTGTTCTTTGCTCGTGGTTGCCAAAAAGTAACTTTGATCTTTAACTTGATCATTACCCCTGAAAATACGCACACCATCTTCATTATCACGCCGCTGCACATAATGCCCTGTTGCCACATATGCTGCTTCAAGCTCATCTGCGGCATCTAATAGTGCACCAAATTTCACAAAACGATTACAACGTTCACAAGGGTTAGGCGTACGCCCTGTTTCATAATCTTGAATAAAAGGGTCGATGACATTAGCCCGAAAGTTCTCGCGCATATCCATATTATAAAATGGAATACCCACCTGATCACATACCCGACGTGCATCATAAGCATCATCCAAAGAGCAACATGAACCCTGCCCTGCCACATCTTCACGGTTATAATCCCACACATGCAAAAACACACCAAGCACATCTGCGCCCGCTTCTTTTAATAAAGCAGCGACCACCGAAGAGTCTACACCGCCAGACATCGCAGCAATCACACGCACCCCTTTGAGATGCGATAAGTCGGGTTTTAAGGTTGCAATGGCAGGTTCAATCTTAGATGTGTTGGACATGAAAGCATTGGACATGTCGGGGCTAGGCATAGAGGGGTTGGGTTGGGAAGAATGAGGCATGATAAACTCCGTGAAACAAAAAAGACCTACACTCTTTTGAGAAATGCAGGTCTTTTAACATAAACATAAAACGACTTACAAACTATCTCTCAGCATTTTTTCATGTTCAGAGAGTGAACGTTCAAAGGCAGGACGCTCAAACAATCTGTCCATATATGCTTCAAGATGTGGCCACTCTAATGTTGAAATACCATTGGATTCCAAACGCCACAATACAGGTGCCAAAGCAATATCAGCCAAGCTATATTGTTCGCCAATAAAATAGACCTGCGATGCCAAATAAACATCCAACGATTCCAAATAAGCTTTCATTTTCTTGCTAGGCTCAGATTTTTTCTTCAGACGCACCAAGTTGTTGTGCAAAGGATAGACTTCCTCTTCAATACGCATCACTGCCAAACGCATTTGCGCCCGTTCTGCTGGTGAACCTGGTTTTAAAGGTGGGTGCGGATAACGTTCATCCAAATATTCATTGACCACTGAAGGCTCAAAAAACACAACATCACGATCAATGACTGTAGGTAGCTTGCCATACGGGTTAATTTTTTTAAAATCTGCAGGAAGATTATCTTCATCCAATTCAAATGTTTCAACAGGCAATTCTTTTTCCGCCAACACAATCCGTGTACGGTGAGAATCGGGAGAAACCCCACTTGAATATAACTTAATCATAGACATACCTCCAGCAAAAACGGTTGCGGATAGTAACCATTTCTAAAAATAAATACACTTATTTCTTGTCTTGGCTTATATTTTAAGAGCTTAGCCCTGTCTGAAAGCAAAAGTACCATAAAGAATTGACACTTTAGCCATCCCCTCTAGTTTGTCGCAGCTTATTTCAATTACTAAATGCATACGCTATGCAAAATGAAGGGACTTTTACCGTGAATAAAAAAACACCAGAGAATACACCCATTGAGGGCACGATCACTTCCACAGACATGGTGACGTTAAGACGTGATATGCAACAAGAGAAAATCACCGCCTGGTTCGCAAGCAATCAACAATCGCTGATTGCCAGCGTGATTGTATTGGCAGTGCTCTTAATCGGCATCTCACTGTGGCAAGAGCAGCAACGCAGCCAACAAGAGTCAGCAGCTTTGGTTTATCTAAAAGCAACCAACATCAACGATGAGGCTCAACGTGATGCTTTATTGGATGCGGTGCGCCAAGATTATGCAGGTACGGGTTATGCAGTCTTGGCTACTGTGCGTCAAAGCAATCATCCCGATGTGGCAATACAAATTGCTGCTTTAACAACACTAATGGGGCATCAGAAAACACCAGAAATCGCCGCCCAAGCACGTTTGGATTTGGCAGAGCTGCACATCGGTCAAGGTGATATCGCTGCTGCTGCAGAGGTGTTGAAAACACGTTTAAGCAAACATTATGAACAAGTGCGTTATGCTTTGCTTGCCAGCATCAGTGAAGATGATGGTGAAAAGGCAACTTGGTTACAAAAAGCGGTGGATGCAGAGTCGCATGATAATGATTTGCTTGCTGAGTTAGAAACCGAATTGGCTTTAATTAAGGCTGCACAATAAGGTGAGAGTTAACGGCTTCACTTTATTATACAGCTTAGTTGCAGGTTTGCTTTTCGCAAGCCTTCCCCTCAGCCAAGTCGCTGTTGCATCTGGTGCTAATACCAATATAGAAGTGCTTTGGTCAGTGGATGTGGATCAACGTCGCCCCAACTCTCCTGCTGCTTATAGTGCGCCGACTTTGGTGCATACAGATAAGCAAACATTCATTGTTATCGGTGGGCGCGATCGTTGGGTGCATATTTATAGCTTAGATGGCTGGGAAGAACGCAGAGTTGCCCTGCAAGGCCCTGTAGATTCAGGTGCTTTGGCACTCAGCAATGGCTGGGTTGTCTTAGCCGATACTGCTGGACGTTTATATGCTATCGATCCTGTACAAGGTAATATTGTCTGGAAACGTCAGTTAACCGCTACTTTTTCAGGCTCGCCCATTGCCATTGGTGATGATTTTTTGATTCAAACTACCGACAATCGGCTGTATCGCTTCTCAGCACAAGGTGAAAAACGCTGGAGTTTTTCTGGGCAAGGCAGTGTTCTAAGCATGTATTTAAACCCATCTCCTTTGGTGGTTGGACATGAAGTATATGCCTTGTTCAATAATGGTGATGCCATTGCGCTCAAAGCCATCAGTGGTGACTTATTGTGGAAACGCCAGCTTTTGTTAAACAGTGAATCCATTGTGTTATCTGAGCTTAAAGCACCTTTGGCCACCCCTATTTTTATGCCTGCTTTACATATCGCTGGTGAGCAAAGCGAAAACGTTTTACTCATGTCCTTTTTTCAAGGTGAAATACTGGCTTTAAACACACAAGATGGTGTGCAGCAGCTTAACCTACCTATTTCTATCAAAAGTGCGCCCATACATGTCGAAAACACCATGTTTATGGCCGATAGCCACGGTTTTCTTTATGCTTATGATATTGTTCAAGGCACGCAGCTTTGGAAGAAACGTATCAGCAACACCGAGCTTACAGGCCCTATCTTATGGAAAAACGCGCTTTGGCTCACCGATAATCAAGGTACAGTTTTCCGCTTGAACCAAGCAGGCGAAGTCCAAGCTACTTTAAACTTAGAAGGCTCCATCAACCGTTTACCCCTTACCACCCCAGAAGGGCTTTTAATTCGCACTGATCGTGGTGCGTTGTACATGATTCAATAAAAGAGTACCCATGATAAAACATAGCTTACCTGTAATTGCCATTGTGGGTCGCCCCAATGTAGGCAAATCCACCTTATTTAATCGTATTATTCGCAAACGCACTGCCATTGTCGGTGATCGCCCTGGTGTCACCGTGGATCGTTTGGAAACCGAATGCATCATTGCTGATGAGGCTTGTATTTTAGTCGATACAGGTGGCATTGGTGAATCGCAACATGGTGCTATGCAAAGTGCCATTGATGCCCAAGTCGAAGCAGCTTTGGAGATTGCAGACATTGTTTTGTTTGCTGTAGATGCTTTGGTTGGTGTCTCTCCTGTAGACCATGCCATTGCGAAAAAACTTCGCCGCACAGGTCGGACTATCATCTTGGTGGTCAATAAAGCTGAAAATCCTAATTTAGCAACCGAATTTTTTGCGCTTGGCATGGGTGAGCCCACGCCTGTATCCGCAGCACATGGTCAAGGTATGCAGCAACTATGTAGCTTGATTGCCAAAACCATCCCTAAATATGACATTCAAGATGAAGAGCTTGAACAAGAGCCATTGGCTAGGGTCACCGTGATTGGTCGCCCGAATGTGGGCAAGTCTACCCTCATCAATGCATGGTTAGGTCAAGATCGTATGGTGGTCAGCCCCATTGCTGGCACCACCCGTGATGCCATTGATAGTGATGTGGAGTATGAGGCTGGTTTTATCCGTTTGGTGGATACCGCAGGGCAACGCAAAGCTGGACGTATCCATGATGTGATTGAATTTGTGGCGCGGGTCAAAGCGGTTCAGGCCTTTAGACGCGCGGATGTTGCCGTCATGGTATTGGATGGTTCTGAAGGTATTGTTGAACAAGACATGCGTTTGATGCAGCTGGCACAAGATGAAGGTTGCGCCTTGATTGTCGCCATGAATAAAGTGGATTTACTCAGTGATGAAGAGTGGAAATACTATTTAGAGCGCTTGGATTTCCGTATGCGCGGTCTGGCAGATATTCCAGTGTTTCGTATTGCGGCTAAATATAAAAAAGGCGTGAAGAAACTACTATTACACGCCGTCAACGCTGCCAAAGCCAATGCTTTTGAAGTGAGCACGGGTGAACTCAATCGCTGGTTACAAGCTGCCGAGCGCAAACAATATGCGCCCAGTCATAATGGTGCTGTGGTACGTTTAAAATATGTCTCTCAAATCAGTTCTAGCCCGCCAACCGTGCGCATTTTTAGCAACCGTCCTGAAGGGCTACGCACCTCCTATATACGTTACTTAGAGCAAGATTTTAGGCAACATTTCAAACTTCCCGGTGTACCTGTGCGTATTTGGTTTGGCAAAACCGATAACCCTTATAAAGACAAGAAAAATGTCTCGGATAAACGCAAGCGCCGCAGCAAAGATACTGGTTAAAAACCACTCAACGCCCATGCATTGCTTTGAAGAATCACGAAAAATTGCCGTCAGCGCTCAAACCATGTTTGAGCTTGTCATGGACATCAAAGCCTACCCAGCTTTTGTTCCTTGGGTGGCTGAAACCCATATTCTAAGCCACTCTGAACACGAATTAAGTGCTGAAGTCTGCATTGATTTGGCAGGTATGCGCCATACTTTCCAAACCATAGACCGCTTTACCCCCCATAAATGTATTGAAATTCGTTTATTATCTGGCCCTTTCCGTTGTTTAGAGAGCCTGTGGACTTTCGAAGCTTTAAGTGACACATCTTGCTTGGTTCACTTCTCCATTGAGTTTGAATTTAAGAGCCAAGTCTTGGATTTTATTGCTTCACCTTTGTTTGCTACAGCCTGTAAAACCATGGTCAAAACCTTCGAAAAACGCGCTTTAAACCTACCAAGTCAAGCGCCTTTGAACAATCCACACTAGGTAATCCAGCAGCATTCGCTTACCCTTGGCAACTATGCAATATATTTTGATTCATTATGCTGAACTGTCGCTCAAAGGCAAAAACCGCCGCGACTTTGAAAAGCAATTAGCCAAGAACATTAAATATCTGCTCCGCCCTACACAAATCATACGCCAACATGGGCGTATGTTGTTGCATTTCGAACACATTGATAACAGCCTATTAGACTACCTTGCCTTGATTCCTGGCATCAGTAATTTCGCCGTAGTACATAGTTGCCCCACCGACATCGAGGGCATACAACGCACTGCTGAGTCTGCTATTAACACTGCTTTTCCTGAGCCTAGGGGCAAACGTTTCTGTGTGCGCTCACGCCGTTCGGATAAAAAGTATCCGCTTATCAGCACTGAAATCAATTTTGAAGTAGGCGGTTATTTAAAAGAACACTTTGATTTTATCGTCAACATCAACGACCCTGAAATTACTGTTTTTGTTGAAGTGACCAAAGATGAAGCCTTTGTTTATACCGACAAACGCAAAGGTGTAGGTGGTCTTCCTGTGGGTTCATCTGGGCATGGTGTGGTTTTGTTTTCAGGCGGCATTGATAGCCCTGTTGCCGCATATACGATGATGAAACGCGGCATGCGTGTGACCTTGGTTCACCTCTACAACAGCACCATCAACCGTGATTTCACAAAAATGGAAAACTTGGCGAAGCAGTTATCACGCTACCAAGGACGCTTAAAGCTCATCATGATTGATTTAGAGGAATTTCAACGCCATGCCATCGCTTTGGTACCTGCGCGTTACCGTATGATTGTTTATAAACGCCACATGATTCGTACTGCAACTTTGGTTGCTGAACAAACGAAGGCGCTGGCTTTGATTACAGGCGATGCCTTGGGGCAAGTCGCCAGCCAAACCTTGGAAAACATCCACGCTATTTACGATGCCACCCCCTTACCCCTGCTCTCACCCTTGATTGGTTATGATAAAGAAGAAATCATCAGTATGGCGCGAAAAGTAGGCACATACGAAATTTCTATTGAAGAATATTGCGATATTTGTTCCTATTTGATTGCCAAACACCCTGAAACCAAGGGTAAACGTGATAAAATCGCCGAATTTGAAGCGGAATTACCTTTAGAAGGCTTAGAACTTATCCAGCAGGAACGTTTATTTGTCGGAGGCAAGGAGAAAATCATCAACCATGACCGATAATCCTGAACCTAGAATAAGCAGCCAACAACAAGCGCGTTTGATGCGCTGGGCAACCTATGCTTCAGCAAGCATTGCCATCATCTTGATTGTTGCCAAAATGATTGCTTGGATGTGGAGCGATTCCATCACCATCTTAGCCACCTTGATTGACTCTTGCTTGGATGCTGCTGCCTCCATGATTACCCTCTTTGCTGTGCACCATGCCTTACAACCTGCCGATAAAGAACATCGTTTTGGGCATGGTAAAGCAGAAGCATTGGCAGGGCTTGGGCAAGCGATGTTTATTGCGGGTTCGGCGATGTTTTTGTTGTTGGAGTCTATCAATCGTTTGCTGCACCCTAAAGATTTGGAAGTGATTGATGTGGGTATTATCGTGATGATTTTATCCATCGCTTTAACGGGTGTGTTAATTTTGTTTCAAAACTATGTGGTGCAACAAACGGGTTCAACAGCGATTAAGGCAGATTCCTTGCACTATAAAACCGATTTGTTGGTCAACTTTGCCGTGATTATCGCATTGTTATTGGCCATGTATGGTTGGGGTGGCTTTGACCCTATCTTTGCCATTGTGATTGCGGCTTATATTTTGCATAGTGCATGGGAAATTGGTGTGACTTCTGTCGATGAGTTGATGGATAAAGAGTTCTCCGATGCCGAACGTGATGACATCAAAACTATGGTGCGTGGTTTTGATGGCGTGATGGGTATGCATGATTTACGCACCCGAAAAGCTGGTTTAACCTGTTTTATTCAACTGCATTTGGAGTTGGATGGCAATCTGACTTTAAACCAAGCGCATGTGATTTCAGATCAAGTCGAAGCGATGTTAAAAGAAAAATGGCAAGACGCTGAAATCATCATCCATGAAGACCCACACGGGGTGGATGAACCCGTTGCAAAATTCGCAACATAAGCATCATAAGCAAGGCATATCCATTGCACAGAGAAATCTACACACAAGGAAAAACATGATTATAAAGTTAATTTCAAAAATTAAAGCCGCATTTACAGGCGAAGATAAAAAAGCAGCAGCCGAGAAGGCCGTTGCCACACCGCCAGCTGCCTCTGCTGAAAAAAGAAAACGTAAACCACGCAAAAAGAAAACAACAACAGAGGTGACAACACAGGCAAAACACAAACCCGTTGTCCAACATGAAAAGAAAGTACACAAGCCACACACCGCTGCGGCAAAATCACAAGTCAAAATCGCGGCAGCCATCACCGCCCAAGATGATTGGCAGAGTGAAAGAACAACCGAATTCACCTCTTTAGGTCTGCCCAATGCAATATTACATGCCATTGATGACCTGGGTTACACTGAGCTTTCTCCTGTACAAAAAATTGCCTTCCCTATCACCATGGCTGGCAAAGATATTGCAGGACAAGGCAGAACAGGCACGGGCAAGACTGCTACCTTTTTGATTACTGCGCTCAAACGCATCATCGAAACAGACAGTAAAAAGGATCGCAAAACCAACCAACCACGCGTCTTGGTCATTGCGCCCACCCGTGAGTTGGTGATTCAGATTGCCAAGGATGCCGAACATTTAAGCCAATACACCAATATCAATGTGCATGCAGTGTTTGGTGGCGTGGATTATGAAAAGCAACAACGCCCCTTTGAAACAGGCGTGGATATTCTGATTGGCACACCTGGTCGCCTGATTGATTTTCATAAAAAGCATTGTTATGATCTTAAAGCCATTGATGTCATGGTCTTGGATGAGGCAGATCGTATGTTTGACCTTGGTTTCATCAAAGATTTACGTTTCTTGCTGCACCGCTTGCCCAAATACAATGAGCGCCAATCATTGATGTTCTCCGCCACCCTTTCGCATCGTGTTATGGAGTTGGCATACGAACACATGAACAACCCTGAAAAAATTCAGGCAGAAGCAGGCGACATCACCGCATCTTCGATTGTTGAATCCATGTATCACACCGCCATGGATGAAAAGATGCCACTTTTGATCAACTTGTTGCAACAGCAAAATGTTGAGCGTGGCATGGTTTTTATCAATGAAAAACGCACAGGCGAAAAACTCGCCGCAGCCCTTGCCAAACACGGCTTTCAGGTGGGCATTATTTCGGGCGATGTAGTGCAGCGCAAGCGTATGCGCATCCTTGAGATGTTCACCAAAGGCGAGTTGAAACTATTGATTGCTACCGATGTGGCTAGCCGTGGCATCCATGTCGATGATGTTACCCATGTATTTAACTATGATTTACCTGAAGATGCTGAGTCGTATGTACATAGAATTGGACGCACAGGCAGGGCAGGCGCTGATGGTACTGCGATTTCATTCGCCTGCGAGCGCTACTGTTTTGAAGTGCCTGCGATTGAAGAGTTTATTAAACACAGCATTCCCGTCCAAGAAATCACTGCCGACTTGTTAAAACTCGGAGAACCAACTACCCCAGATGCCAAGGCAGAAGGTTTGAAATCTGGTGATGTAAACAAACCTCGCCCTTCATCCAACAACAAGGCGGGCAACAGAAACCGCAGTGGTGGACAAAATCGTCCCGCACGCCGTAAACCCACATCATCGAAATAAAATTGAAGGAATAAACATGAATATCGAACAACAAATGGCATTATTATCACGCGGCGCATTGGAAATTTTGCCTGCTGGAAGCCTTGAAGAGAAATTAAAACTTGCCGAGAAAGAAGGGCGACCACTGCGTATCAAAGCAGGTTTTGACCCTACTGCGCCTGATTTACATCTTGGGCATACGGTATTATTGGAGAAACTACGTCAGTTTCAGCAATGTGGGCATCAAGTGGTGTTTTTGATTGGTGATTTCACGGGTATGATTGGTGATCCCACAGGCAAAAGTGCCACCCGCCCACCTTTGACCCAAGAAGAAGTAGTTGAAAACGCCGAAACCTATAAACAACAAGTATTTAAAGTGTTGGATGAGGCTAAAACCGAAGTGCGCTTTAACTCGGAATGGTTGGGTAAGATGACTGCGGCTGATTTGATTCAAATTGCAGGCAAAGCCACGGTTGCACGTATGTTAGAACGTGATGATTTTGAGAAGCGCTATCAAGGTGGTCAAGCCATTGCGATTCATGAGTTTTTGTATCCTTTGGTGCAAGGTTATGACTCGGTTGCGCTCAAAGCAGATGTGGAGCTAGGTGGTAATGACCAGAAGTTTAACTTGCTGATGGGTAGGCAATTGCAACAAGCTTATGCGCAACCTGCGCAAGTGATTCTCACCATGCCCTTGTTGGAAGGTTTGGATGGTGTGAACAAAATGTCCAAGTCTTTGAACAATTATATTGGCATTCAAGAGCCTGCTAAGGAGCAGTTTGGCAAGGTGATGTCGGCATCGGATGATTTGATGATGCGTTATTATGAATTGTTGACCGATGTAAACTTAGAAGACATCCAAGCCATGCACCCTATGGAAGCGAAAAAACAGTTGGCAAGCTTGATTGTGGCACGTTTTCATGGCGAAGATGCGGGGAAAGAGGCAAGGGCAGGTTTTGAAAATCAATTTGCTAAAAAAGAGGTGCCTGATGACATCCCTGAACAAATGATTGCCGCAGAAGATGGGCAACTTTGGATCGTCAAAGCCTTATCTGCAGGTGGTTTAACCACATCCAATGGTGAAGCCATGCGTATGATTAAACAAGGTGCGGTGTCGGTGGATGGCGAAAAAATCAAAGATAAAGATATGCAGCTTGAGCTTGGTTCATACTTATTGAAAGTGGGCAAGCGTAAGTTTTTACAGTTGAAGGTGACATAAGATGCAAGAGCAAACCCATAATACTGCTTGGACACTGATTTTTGTCAGTTGGTTGATTGCAACCTTTGCCACTTTAAGCAGCCTTTTTTTTAGTGAAATCATGCACTTGGAACCTTGTATATTATGCTGGTATCAACGTATTTGTATCTTTCCGCTTGCGCTTATTTTGCTGTTGGGTTTGTTCCCTTTGGATAAAAACATCATCAAATATGCCTTACCTTTTGCCTTGATAGGTCTATTGTTTACCCTCTATCATATAACTTTGTTTTATGGTTTTATCCCTGAAAACCTTCAACCATGCAGCCAAGGCATTCCATGTGATGATGATAGTATGATCTTGTTTGGCTTTTTGCCCATTCCTTGGTTATCACTGCTTGGTTTTGGCAGCATCATCACTTTACTTCTCACAGCACAATCAAGGATGAAATCATGAAACACACCTCAAAAATAGGTCTTGCCGCAGTACTAATGCTGGTTTTGTTTGCTGGCGCAGCCTTTTATTATGATCAACAGCAACTCGCTGAAAAAACAGCACTAACTACAACGCACCATGCAGCCTTGGAGAAATTCCACTCGCCACGTTTGGGCAATGCCAACGCCAAAGTCACCATTGTTGAATTCATGGACCCTTCATGTGAAGCATGCCGTTCTTTTCATGGTTTAATCCAAGAAACACTGGAAAAGTATCCAGGAAAAGTGCAGTTGGTGATGCGTTATGCGACATTTCACCATGGTTCAGATAAAGCTGTGGAAATCTTGGAAGCAGCGCGCAAGGTGGGTAATTTTGAAAAGGTGCTTGAGCTGATGTATGGCACACAACAAGGCTGGGCTTCCCACCACAACCCCCAACCTGAACTGATTTGGCAATATTTAGAGCGTTTTGAGTTCGATGTTCCTGCCCTACGTCAACATATAGACCCACAAGCCACTGCCACACTGCTTGCCATTGATCTTGCCGATGCCAAAACACTCAAGGTCAACAAAACACCTACCTTTTTTGTCAATGGTAAACCCTTACCCAGCTTTGGTTATGTACAGTTCCAACAACTGGTCGCCGCTGAAGTAAGCGCAGCTTATCCATAGACTTTTAATCCCATCCACTGAAGGATTTACCCATGAATTTACGAGATAAAACGACACAACTGCTGGATATGATTGAACAGCAAGGCGCAAAACATGCCGATGCTATAGCTGTCAACAGTGTGGGCGAGTCTATCCATGTTCGCCATGGCAAGGTGGAAAGTATTGAGGCTGAACATGCCCAAGGCATTGGTTTGCGCGGTTTTGTCGAAACCCAACATGGCTTGGCATTTGCCTCGGCTAGCACCTCAGATTTATCTGAAAAAGGCTTGCAAACACTGGCTAAACAAGTCGTCGATATGGCAAATATTTCAGAGCCAGACCCAGATGTTGTACCACCTGTAAACGCCAATCATCCCAGCGCTCACGCTTTACAAACATGGGCAAATCAACACCCTAAAACAGCACATGGTTGGCATAGCCAAGCTGCCCAAGATGCTGCTTTGGCATGTGAAGAGGCTGCTTTATATCAACAAAAAGATATTCAAAATAGTGAGGGTGCCACCGCAGGTTTTGGGGATAGCCACAAAGTATATGCTGCCAGCGATGGTTTTATAGCCGAAAATCATAAGTCATCAGCATCACTTTCCGTATCGGTGATTGCTGGGCAAGATGAAAAAATGCAAAGGGATTATGCTTGGCACAGTGCTTTTCTTGCCCGTGACTTGCGTGATGCCAACAGCCTTGGACTGGAAGCGGCAAACCGAGCAAGCAGCCGTTTGGGTAGTAAAAGTATCAGCAGCCGTAATTGTCCTGTGGTCTTTGAGCCGCGCATCGCCACTTCTATCCTTGGACATCTTATCTCTGCCATCAACGGGCGAGCTATCTTACAAAAACGCTCTTTTTTACTGGATGCAGTTGGCGAAAAATTATTTCCTGATTTTATACACCTCAGCGAAGACCCCAACCATATTGATGGTATGGCAAACCGTTTATTTGATGGTGAAGGCACGATTTGCCAAGCCAAGAACATCATTGAAGCAGGTAAACTGACCACTTTTTTAACCGATAGATATGCCGCCAAACGTCTGCAACATCCAGCAACAGGTAATGCTAGCCGTGGTTTAACTGGTGATATTGGCATTGGTACAGCCAATTTGATACTGCAAGCGGGGTCTATGTCACCACAAGACATCTACCATGATATTCAAGATGGTTTTCTGGTCACAGAGCTCATGGGTTTTGGCATCAACGGGGTGACGGGTGATTATTCGCGTGGTGCAGCAGGTTTCTTGATTGAAAATGGGCGCATCACCCAGCCTGTTCAAGGCATCACCATTGCCAGTAATTTAAAAGATATGTTCAACAATATTTCCCATGTGGGCAATGATTTAACATGGCTGGGTTCAACAGCAACACCCAGCATCACCATTTCAAACATGACCATTGCTGGTCAATAAAAAAGAGGTTGCGATGAATATCAATGTATACGGCGTAGGCAATGCTATTATGGACTTACAAGTACAATGTGATGATGCTTTTTTACAACAACATGCTATCGAAAAAGGTATCATGAGCTTAACCCAAGCTGAAGAGCAGCAACGTATCCTGCAGGCCTTAAGCAGCCAAGAGGTCAACTATTGTTCAGGTGGTTCAGCCGCCAATACTATGGTGGCTATTGCGGCTATGGGTGGCAGCGCAGCTTATGCTGGTAAAGTGGCAGAAGATGATTTTGGTCAACAATATGCCGCTGATTTTCAAGCTTTAGGTATCCATTTTGCTGCCTCTAACCATGCTGGTGATACGGGTACTTGTGTAGTTTTGATTACCCCCGATGCCCAACGCACCATGCTGACCAACTTAGGTGTTTCCGCCACATTATCCGTAGCAGATATTGATGAACAGCGCATTCAACAAGCAGAGTATGTATATATTGAGGGTTATTTGTTTGCTGGTGAAACAAGCAAAGCCGCAGCTTTACACGCCATCACTTTGGCAAAAAAACACCACACCAAAGTCGCTTTAACCATTTCTGATCCTTTTTTAATTGATATTTGCCGTGATGACTTCCAAAAACTCATCGAAAACGATGTTGACCTGTTATTTTGTAATGAAGCTGAAGCTTTGGCATTAACAGGGAAAAGCGCTGCCCTAGATGCCGCCCAAGACATACACCAGCATGGTGTCAATGTGGCATTAACCCTTGGTGAGAAAGGCTCTATCATCATACATGAAGGTGAAGTCATTTCCGTTGCGGGTGTGCAAGTACAAGCCGTGGATACCACTGGTGCAGGTGATATGTATGCTGCTGGTGTGCTTTATGGCATCACCAATGGATTGACTTGGACAGAGTCTGGTCAAAAGGCTAGTGCTGCTGCTGCAAAAATCGTGGCTCAATTGGGTGCAAGGTTAGCCCCTTGAGTAGTTTTCAACATCATTTATACCTGAACCGAACAAGATGAAAATATTACGTTCTTTTAGTGCTGCTACCCAAGAAGACTTGGCAAATTGTGCTATCACGATTGGTAATTTTGA
>JAUZQU010000200.1 GCA_030950835.1 Mariprofundaceae bacterium
CCATTTTTTGATGGCTGTATGCCGATTGAAGTCATGGCTGAACGTGGCTTAGATACCCCAAGATTTGGACCGATGAAACCAGTGGGTTTGGAACATCCTGAAACAGGCGAAGAATTTCATGCTGTAGTACAACTTCGCCAAGATAATCGGGCAAAAAGTCTGTTGAATATCGTGGGTTTTCAAACTAAAATGAAATATGGCGAGCAAAAACGTGTATTTGCCATGATTCCAGGGTTAGAAAAGGCTGAATATTTCCGTTTGGGCAGCTTGCATCGTAATACATTCATTAAGTCGCCCTTATTATTGGACAAATCCTTACGCTTGAAAAAAGAACCTCGCATCATGTTTGCAGGGCAAATTACGGGTGTGGAAGGTTATGTAGAGTCTGCAAGTATGGGTTTGATGGCAGGTCGTTTCTTAGCGGATATTGTGCGTGGAAATGAACCCAATATCCCCCCTGAAAACACTGCTTTTGGTGCATTGTTAGCACATATTTCAGGCACACGCATTGAAGATTTCCAACCGATGAACATCAATTTCGGTTTGCTGCCCACCGCACCCAAACGTGATGGAAAACGCAGGCTGAAAAAATCAGAACGCAGACGTATGGTGTCCGACAAAGCACTAGAAACATTAGAAATATGGAAAAAAGAGGCAACATTATGAGTGCACAACCTAGGGATAAACCCAAAGCGGTGAATGCGAATCTCACTGCGCGTATGTTTTCTGCTATGTATGATGTAATTGTGATGTTTGCTATCTTGGCAGTGTTTGTTGGTGGTATTATCACTGCTGTTGAAGCTTCGCTGGGTGAACCACCTGCGCAATGGGTGCAATGGATGTTGTTTACCAGCATATCTTATGCTTATTACGTTGGTTTTTGGCATAAAGGTGGCGGTGCAACGACAGGTATGCGCCCATGGAAACTACAAGTTGCCGATATACAAACAGGGTTAAGCCCGAATTTGATGGCGGCAAGTGTGCGCTTTGTGGTATTCATGATTACCCTGCTCGCCTTAGGCATTACCCTGCTCGATATATTCAAAAATAATACTGCTAACCTACAATTTATCGTCAGCAGCTTGATTCCATTTGTCAGTTTAATCTGCATGCTGCTCACACCACGCAAACAAGCCTTGCATGACTTACTTGCAGGCACATCGGTATTTCGGGTTTGGCATTAGAAACGAAGCAACATAAGTTTAAGAAGATTTTAGCTGCAATACCTGTAGGGTGCGCATTCTTATTTTAACATTTCACAAGGAGAAAGTATGAAAATTTTAGGTAGTCATCATAATACCATTATCGCGGGTTTTGTTTTACTTGCGGTGATTGTTGGTATTGCAGCAGGAACAGGCGGATCTGTGCCAAGTGCGATGGATTTTGCACGTTATGCGCATGTTTTAGCTGGTATTGTATGGATTGGTTTGTTGTATTATTTCAACTTTGTACAAGTACCATCTATGCCTGGTTTTTCAGCAGATAGCAAAGCTGAGTTGTTTAAAGAGGGTAGTATTGTTCGTCGTGCTTTGTGTTGGTTCCGTTTTGGCGCTTTGGCGACTTTGATTTTGGGCTTGGTATTGTTCGCTGAACTTGGTGCTGGTGCTGGTTGGGATATTCGTATTGGTGCTGCATTTGGTTTCATCATGTGGTTCAATGTGACTTTCATTATTTGGCCAAACCAAAAGAAAGTTATCGGTATTGACGAAGCGACTGCAGATGAGAAACTTGCAGCAGGCAAAAAAGCATTGATTGCTTCTCGTATCAACACTTTGCTTTCTATCCCTATGTTGTTGTTGATGTTCTCTTCAGCACATTTCCCAATGTTTGGTTGAACCACGACCATCATTTGAAGGTTTTTAATATTAAGGAGACGCTTAGCGTCTCCTTTTTTTATGCTGATTGCGGTATGTCTTCTGACTTAGCAGCCGCCCAAATCAGCGCTGCCAACATACGTTGAATGGTCGCCGCTTCTCTGCCTTGTGCGGGTTGGTCTAATAAACGTTGAAAATCATCATGGATAGTTGCCAATGTTGCCACGGCTTTTTTAGGGTAAATACTTTGCGCACTATCTTTAAAAGATAGACTTTCTATGTTTGAACCTTGTTGTTTGTTCACCACCCTCTGTCTATCTGCATACAACTCTGGTTCACCTTCTGCGCCCATGAAAATCAAGGAACGCTGCTGCCCAAGTAAAACATTCGCTTTTGCCATATATTCTGCATAAGGCGTATGAAAAAAACCATTCAACTGCCCCTGACATTGTAAAGGGTTCAACAAGCGTGCCACAGTATTGGCAAAAGAGCGTACACCAAGGCGTGAGCGCAAATGATAAATACGGTTCAAATCAGGGCAAAAATCAGCTAAATCCAAATATACCATACCATCTTTTTGTACAATAGCTTGTGCATCAGCAAGGTTAGAAGCAGAAGCAATGCCTGCATGTTGCAAGACTTGCCAAGCCGTTACGCGCCCAGCAATGTCTTGCACACCATGCACCACAATGGGCAGACCTTGGTCGCGTGCTTGAAGTGCGGCAATCAAATAAGCATGGGTTGCGCGGCGTTTTCCCGCATAACAAGGTAAATCCACAGCATGGATGGGTGCGGTATGTTGTGAAAAATGTGCAATATGGGCATGGGCTGCTTGTACAAAACCTGCCAACTCTGCGGATGTTTCCCCTTTCATGCGCTGGGCAATGAGAAATGCACCCAATTGTAATAAATCTGCATCAGGTTGGAGCAAGCGAGAGAATATGAACTTGGCTTCATCTTGGCTTAAATGTTCTGAGCCATGTTTACCACGGGCAACACGTTTAATCAGGGGGCTAATATCATCCATCATACGCATACCTCCTGTTTATCTAAAGGGAAAAGACAGGCGCAATTATGTTGCATCTGCATATCAAATTGGCTGCATTTCTCTTGTTTTAAAGGGCAACGCAAGGCAAAGGCGCAGCCTTGTTGGGCAATACCTTCATCATGTTGCATATCCAGGGCAACTTGTCTGTCTTTGGGGTGGGAGATAGGTCGGGCATCGAGTAATGCTTTGGTATAAGGGTGTTGAGGATGCTCAAAAACATCTTTTATCGAACCTTGTTCAACGACAAAACCTGCAAACATCACCAAGACACGGTCTGCAATGTGTTGCACCACCGACAAATCATGGGATATAAACAAATAAGCCAAACCTTTATCCTCTTGAAGTTGTTTTAAAAGGTTTAAAATTTGCGCTTGCACAGACACATCCAGCGCCGATACAGGCTCATCCAATACCAAGACATCAGGCTCGACAATCAAAGCTCTGGCAATGCCAATCCGTTGCCGTTGTCCGCCTGAAAATTGATGTGGGTAACGTTGTAAAACCTCTTCCCCTAAGCCACAACTTAACAAAGTCTGCACTACTTTGGCTTGGCGTTGTGCAGCGTTTAATTGTGGGGCGTGTACCCGAAGACCTTCGGCGATGGTATCTAAAATTTTCATTTTGGGGTTCAGCGAGGCAAAGGGATCTTGAAATACCATTTGAATATGTTGCCGTTGTTGGCGAAGTGCTTTGCCCTCTAGTTTGGAGACATCTTGCTCGCCCCAACTGACTTTGCCTTGGTTGGCTTCAAGCAAACGCATCACCAAACGGGCTGTAGTGGACTTTCCGCTGCCCGACTCACCTACAATCGCCAAAGTTTCACCAGCTTTGAGTTCGAAACTCAAGTCATGCACTGCCACTTTCTCGCTTGCTGTAAAAAAACCGCCTGATTTAAACACCTTACGCAGATGTTGTGCTTCTAATACCATCATGTTTCACCTACCCGCAGACAACGCGCTTGGTGTGTTGCGGCTTGCCAAGCTTGTAAAGATACTGGGTTTTGACATGCATCTTGCGCCCAAGTACAACGCTGTTGAAAGCGGCAACCTGTTGCCCAAGCACCTGGCGCAGGCACATTACCAGGGATGACGGTTAAACGTTCACCATAAAGCGTGGCTTCAGGGCGACATTGCATCAAAGCGCGGGTATAAGGATGTGCGGGTTGGTCAAATATTTGCATCACGGGTGCTTGCTCTATGATTTCACCTGCATACATCACTGCCACATCATCGGCCATTTCAGCCACCAAACCAAAATCATGGGTCACCAACAACATTCCCAAGCCTTTATCTTGTTGCAGCTTGCGCAACAACGCCACAATGCGTTTTTGTACTGACACATCCAAAGCGGTGGTGGGTTCATCAGCAATGATAAAATCAGGATCACCAGCCATTGCCATGGCAATAAGAATACGTTGACGCATACCACCAGACAAAGCATCAGGATATTGGCGCAACAAAGCTTCACCATCTTGTAAACCCACATCATGCAGTAAATTCAAAGCACGTTCATGCGCTGCGCGTTTATCAAGGTTGGTATGTAAAGCAATCACTTCAAGGATTTGGCTACCTATGGAAAACACAGGGTTGAGTGCGGTCATCGGCTCTTGGAAAATCATCGCTACAGCACCACCACGCATGGTACGCAATGTTTTATCAGACATATCAAACAGACTTTTTCCCGATAAAGTAATATCACCAGCTGTACGATGTACACCCTGAAACTCACCCAAACGTAGCAAGGATTGCGCAGTTAAACTTTTGCCACAGCCCGACTCACCGACCAATGCCAAGGTTTTCCCAGCTTGAATTTGCAAAGATACATCTGAAACTGCAGTGACCTGTTGCCCTTGAAGGGGAACGGTTAGTGAAAGGTTTTTAATTTCAAGCATTTAAATGTCTTTTTTGCTGTTTTCTTCATGTTGGGTGTTTGCCGTTAAATCAATACCCAGCTGTTTTGCTTTGACTGCGCGTTCTTCATTTTTATCTATGCGCATGCGCTCAGTTGCCTTAAAGCCAAACCACCACAAGACAAAAGCCAGGGGGATTAAGGCTAAAATCATCAGTATATTCATGATAATTTTTCTGCAATGATTTGTGCAGGTAGCAAGGCTGCTGCTTGTTGTCGTTGTTTGAGGCGTAGATTTATCCAGTTTACGGCTGCCAAAATGAAACCCAAAGCAATGAATGCACCCGGTGGTAAAATGAACATCAGGACATCAGGGTAATCCGCACCAAACACGTCAAAACCAAACAACTGCCCTTGTCCTAAAAGTTCACGCGCCCCACCCAGCAACAACAAAGCAAATGTAAAACCTAAACCCATACCCAAGGCATCCACCAAAGAATCACCTACATTGTTTTTGCTGGCAAAGGCTTCTGCTCTGCCCAAGATGGCGCAGTTCACCACAATCAATGGAATAAATAGACCTAAAATCAAATACATTTCATGCATCCAAGCATTCATTGCCAAGTCTACTACGGTCACCAAGGAGGCAATAATCACAATATAAGCAGGGATACGTACCGCAGAAGGAATAAAACCACGCACCAGTGAGACAATCAAATTGGAGCTAATCAAGACCAATAATGTTGCCACTCCCATCCAAAAACCATTCTCTGCCGAAGTGGTGACCCCAAGCAACGGGCACATGCCCAAAAGTTGCGCGAAAATCGCATTATTATGCCAAAAACCATCCACAAAGATTTCTTGTTTGGGCAATGTGTTATCCGAATTTGTAGTTGTCATCTGGTAATACCCCTTAAAACTTAAAACTAGGCAAGCTCTGTGTATATCATGTGCTTGCTGCCTAAATTCTGCATATGCTGAATGAAATGATACTTACATACGACTTATGCAGAGATTTTTAACGTCTAAACACCCATGTATATCACAGTTTGCTGCCAACGTGGGTATCCAACATGCATGCCAAGGCTAGCGCACAAGGTATTTATAGCAATTTCCAACACTTTCCAGCTTAGATTTTCAAGTAGAATAAACGGCTAATGCCTTATTTACAACGTGTTTTGGGTTGACTGTGCTGCGACTTGATGGGGGTTAGGGCATAACAAATCGACGACTTCACTGAGTTGATGGATAGTATAACCTGCTTGAAAGTCAGCGGTCTGTTCTTCACGCTGAAAATGAATGGTTTTGATGCCAAACTGGTGGGCGGCTTGCAGGTTTTCTAAGCGATCATCAATAAAGATGATTTCTTCGGCTTGGAGTTGGCTTTGTTGGATGAACATTTCATAGATGCGTGGTTGTGGTTTCTCGCAACCCACATCGCCACTGAACATGATGGGTTTAAAGTGTGCTTTAAAATTGAATTGATGGCTGAGATTTTCTGCCCATGCGCTGCCAAGGTTGGACAATATGGCGAGTTGATATGTGGCGGATAAGGTTTGTATGCTAGAGTTAAATTGGGCATCCAAGATAAAACTGTTTAAAAACTTTGCGCGTAAGGGGGCGTTGTCATGCTGCCCAATGCCGTGCCAAAAAGCGTGTTCGTCGATTTCTCCGCGTGTGTAAGGGTTGTAAAAGCTTTTGACGACTGTTTTAGAGGTGTTTTCAGGCAATAAAGGCATCAATACGTTGGAAATCATATGTCCTTCGGTAATAAGCACGCCAAACAGGTCAAAAACAACCATTTTGATGTTGGAAATGTTATTATTCATGCTGATGAAGCAAGGTTAAACATGGAAGGTGGTAAGTGCATATGGGGTAAGGGTCATGCGGGTTTGCTTAAATCTTGCGCTGCTTTTTTCGGGTCTTCGGCATCTAAGATGCCTCCCATAGTGGCTAAACCTGCACCTTGGAGTTGGGCTTGGTTGTGGGCATCTATGCCGCCTAAGGCGATGACTTGCATGTCTACTTGTTGCGACAAGCTTAAAAATGTTGCAACACCCAAAGATGGCGCACCAGGGTGACTTTGGGTAGGGAAGACTGGGGATAAAAAGGCGAAGTCAGCCCCCATATCTTGGGCATATTGTAGCTCTTTTTCATTATGGCAAGAGGCAGATACGAGGATGTCGTGTTGCACCCAAGCTTTGATTTTGGGGATTTCAGCGATGGATGTACTGTCCACATGTACACCATCTGCGACGACTGCTTGGGCAATGTCAGCTTGGCTATGAATCATCAGTTTGGCTTGGTATTGCTGGGTTAATACACGCAGTGACGCTGCGAGGGCGAGCAGTTTTGCGGAATCGAGGTGTTTTTCACGCAATAAAATGGTATCTACGCCGCCTTGTAAGGCTAATTCAAGCACTTTGCGCATGTCACCAGTTTTGGCAAAACGTTGGCTGTCGGTAATCAATAAAAGCTGTATGGGTGTGTGCATTAAAACTTCTTGATCACCCACATAGGCGGAGTGGGCTGTGTATTTCCCGCAATGCGCCGTTCAAAGCTGCCTTCACCTTCAGGGTCATACAAATAATAAGCAGGAAAATCACCCACAGGTTGAATTTTAATCATCCACACTTTGCCGTGCAAACGGTATTCAGAAATCGTGGCGCCATTCTGGTGTTGGTAAGCTTGCACTTGCACTTCAGGAAGCACTTGTTGCGGAGTGAGTAGGTCTTGTAAACTTTCGGCATGGGCAAAACTTGTCCATGTCAAAAGTGCGAAGGCGAGTGGTAAACAGAAGCGATATAACATCATATATGGAGTATAGAGCATATTATATGTGATAATCAACCACCTGACGTGATGAGGTGACTTTTGCCATCATGGGCAACACCGCTTGGTGATCGGGATGTGCTTTATAGGCTTCTAAGGCATCTTGGTCAGCAAAGGTGGAATACAATACCACATCGGCAGAAACATCGGTGCGGCTGAAATCAATGCCCACTTCAATGTCTATAATGCTGGGTACTTTGTCTTTGAGGGCTTCTAAGGTGTTTTTAACCTCTAAAGCATCTTTTTTGTCGTGTAATGTCCACATTACCAAGTGTTTAATCATGTTGATATCCTCGTTTTACTCTCTTTCTTTAATGTAAATTTCATGCAATCCTCTCCCGATGATTGAAACACATCCGTAGAAGGCATCTGTTTGGATTTGAAATCGAACGCCTTACAACCATAAGGAAATCGAGCATCCCAAGTGATATAATAAAACTGACAGTGCCGACATAAAATGCGTTGTCGAGGAGCTTCTTTTAACATTCAATTTCCACTTGAATCATACCCTGCACATTGCGCACAGCAAATGTTTCAATATCTTCATAAGCAGGTGGCGTGAGTGACTTGCCATTTTTAATGCAAAACCTTGCACCATGCCTTGGGCAAATGATTTCATCGCCTTCACAGTCACCACTGGCAAGCTCACCACCATCATGTGAACACACATCCTCAATAGCATAAAATCCACTGTTTAAGTGGAACACTGCTATTTTACCTGCATCCGTATGCACAATCATTTTCTCGCCTTTCGGACAAGCACTTTCTGCACCCACATCAATCCATTCAGCCATTATAAAGCACCATCCAAAAAGGCAAATTCTTCCCATACTGCAGTTGGTTGCCCTGTGTTGTCACGAAAGCGCAAATGTTGTTGTTTGGGAACAATACGATGCGCCCGCCCAAAACAATCCTCTTGCACATCATCATGTTGTCTTGAAGATAAGATTAACATATCTTCATCGGCGAGCAGGTCAGTAATCTCATAATTTTCGCCAAGGTAACGCACTTCACGCCCCACCAAAGCACGAAGCTCATCGACATTTGAAAACAAAGCTTGCAATCGTTGGTCACTCATATTCGTATTCTCCTTTGCTTTCACCTGTGGGTAAGTTTAGAAAGCCAAATGGATTCAGTCAAACAGACGATGCAATCGCCATCATTTTTAAACTGTTTGTAAGTTCTTTTGAAGTCATTTTCAAGGTAAAGAGGTAGTTATGTTCGAGTTATCATCATGGACGATATCCATGGACAGTCAGGTGGTGCGTTGGTTGTTGGCACTGTTATTACTTTTTTTCACCGTGGTTGCGCACCGTTATATCCTGCGTGTATTGCATCGTATTACCCAACAACTGACCAAAAGCACCCAAACCTTGCTCGATGACACCTTGCTGCAAGCTGCCGAAAAACCTTTGGGCTGGTTGATTATACTGCTGGGCATTTGGGGTTCGGTGATGGTGATTCAGCCGTCATCAGAGATTTTACCCATTATTCAGATCGCGGAAAAGATAGGGCGGTTCATCAGTATTGTGCTTATTTTGTGGTTTTTGTGGCGTTTGATTGAAGGTTTGAGTGTGTATGCCAGTGCCAACGCCAAGAAAACAGACTCAGTATTGGATGATCAATTGGTTCCTTTTGTCGCCAAAACCTTCAAGTTGTTTTTGGTGGTGACGGGTATCTTGGTTGTTGCCCAAAATATGGGTTATTCGATTTCAGGGTTAATTGCCTCTTTAGGCATTGGTGGTATTGCCATTGCCATGGCAGCTAAGGATACGATTGCCAACTTGTTTGGCTCGGTGATGTTGTTGGTGGATAGACCATTTTCTGTGGGTGATTGGATTAAAACCAATGAATTTGAGGGGGTGGTGGAAGAAATTGGTTTTCGCTCCACGCGCATTCGCACCTTTGCCAAAACCTTGGTGAACGTCCCGAACTCTATGCTTGCCAATATGGTGATTGATAATATTGATGCCCGCTCCAAACGCCGCATCAAAATGCGTATTGGCATTACATACAGCACACAGACTGCCAAAATGCAGCAGGCTATTGAGGGCATTGAAGCGATTTTAAGGCAACATCCAGGTGTGGATCAGGAATTTTTCTTGGTGAAGTTTGATAATTTCGAAGATTCGGCATTGTCTATTTTTCTTTATTATTTTAGTGCCGACAAAAATTGGGCAGCTTATTTACAAGTGCGCCAAGAGGTGAATTTACTGATTATGCAACTTTTAGAATCATTGGACTTAGAATTTGCCTTTCCCAGCCGTACATTATACATCGAACCTACTGAAAAGGATGCCTTATGCCTGTAATGTTATTTAAATTGCGCCAAGTCGAAGAAGATGAAGCGGATGAAATCAGGGTCTTATTAAAAGAGAAAAATATCAACTTTTATGAAACCAACAATGGGCGATGGGGTTTGGGTTTTGCCGCTATTTGGCTGCATGATGATGCACATTTAAACACTGCCCAAGCAGCCATTGATGTCTACCAAACCCAGCGCACCGAACAAGCGCGGGCAGCTTATGCAGCGCGTTGTTTAGCAGGCGAACAAGAGACGGTTTGGCATAAAATCAAGGCTAGTCCAGTGCAAGTGATGTTGTATTTCATGGCGGCGTTGGTGATTGCGGCATTATCTTTATTACCCTTTGTCTTGGTGGGTTAAGCAACATGAGACGTAATCAGGACTTGAAGTGGGGTATATTGGCAATGTACTGCATGCGTTTTGTAGCCTGACAGGTTGTAGAAGGGGGAAGAGATTTTTTATGGATAAAGAAGAATATATATTAAATATGCTGATGTTGCTTGATGCTTGATTTAAAATTTACGGATGTTTATGTGCCTTTGGCGCATCGTTTGCGCCCTGCATCACTGTTGGAGGTAGAAGGTCAAAATGATTTAACCATACAAACCAGTTGGTTTGTTAAAGCGATTGATGAAGGCAGGGCGATGTCTTGTGTCTTTTGGGGGCCGCCTGGCGTAGGGAAAACCACGTTAGCTCGTATCATGGCAGAACATGCAGATATGCCTTTTGTGCAGCTATCGGCAGTGTCGGCGGGCAAAAAAGAAGTGCAGGCAGTGGTGGAACAGGCTAAACAGAAAGGACAGACATATTTACTCTTTTTAGATGAGATTCATCGTTTTAATAAGGCGCAACAAGATGTGTTGCTGCCTTATTTAGAAGATGGCACCTTGATTTTAGTGGGTGCGACCACGGAAAACCCATCATTCACACTCAATAATGCCTTGTTATCACGTTGCAGAGTGATTGTGTTGCAAGCTTTAGCTGTGGTGGACATACAACAGATATTGCAGCGTGGATTAGCTTTATTGCAAGAAGATGAAGCTGGATTTTTGGTGGCTGAGGAGGCGTTATTATGGTTGGCAAAAGCTGCTGATGGTGATGCTCGATATGCCTTGAATGCGTTGGAATCTTTGTTTGATGCAGGCAAACATGCCGATTGGTCTGTAGAAGCTGTGCAACAACAATGGCAAAGGCGACAAGCCAAGTATGACCGTGATGGTGATGCGCATTATGATTTGATTTCAGCATTACATAAATCAATTCGTAGCTCGGATGCGGATGCGGCATGTTATTGGTTGGCACGCATGTTGGAGGCTGGAGAACCCCCTTTATATTTATCGCGGCGCTTGATTCGTATGGCAACCGAAGATATTGGTTTGGCAGACCCTAAAGCGCTAAGCCTTGCTTTGGATGCGCAGCGTATGTTTGAAATTCTTGGTTCACCAGAAGGGGAGCAGGGTTTGTTTGAAGTGACCATATATTTGGCACTTGCGCCTAAAAGTAATGCGGCATATATGGCGGAAAAAGCGGCAAGACGTTGGGCAAAAGAGACGCAACACCTTGATGTTCCAGCACACCTTAAAAATGCACCAACGAAATTGATGAAAGAAGTGGGGCATGGTGAGGGTTATCAATATGCGCACCATGAAAGCGATGCGGTAGTCAGCCAAAAACACTTTCCTGATGCTATGGATGAGCTGGTTTTATTTGAGCCTGTGGAGCGTGGTTTTGAGCGGACGTTAGCTGAGCGTAAACGTTGGTTAGAGCAGAGACGTGAAGCGAAACGTCGGGCGGGGGGTAGCCATGTATAAACAAGTATTGGCGATTGCCGTTGGCGCATCATGTGGGGCGGTTTGTCGGTGGTGGGTGGTATTATTGATGCAGCGGTATTTGGGGGCAGGTTATCCTTGGGCGACGTTGCTGGTGAATGCTTTGGGTAGTTTTATATTAGGATTTTTGGTGGTATATTTTTTGGACAGAAGCCATTTAAGTGACCTCATGCGGTTGATGTTAACGGTAGGTTTTTTAGGCTCTTTCACCACCTTTTCAACCTTCTCGGTGGAAACAGTCCGCTTGATGGAGCAGGGTGCAGTGGGGGTGGGTTTGCTGCATATTGTGGGTTCGGTGGTATTGTGTGTGAGTTTGGCTTGGTTGGGTATGCTGTTGGCTAAGATGGTGTGACATTTTCGATGTTTTCATCATTGTAACAGACACGGTTCCGCCCTTCTCTTTTGGCCTTATAAAGTGCGAGGTCGGCAGCTTTGATGAGTTGCTCTTGGTTGCTGCCGCGTTGAGGAGTTTGGTTAGAGACACCAATGCTGATGGATATGCAGGCGTGTGTTGGTGAGTCGGCATGGGGAATATTGAGGTCTTGAATCGTGTTGCAGAGTTGTTGTGCAATACCTTGAAGCGCCTCGGCTTTGCAATCGGGAAAAATGACTACAAACTCTTCGCCTCCATAACGGGCGACGAGGTCAGAAGGTCGTTTGCGATGCTTTTTAAGCGTTTGGGCAACCTCAATTAAACATGCATCACCTTGTTGGTGTCCATAACAATCATTGTAGAGTTTGAAATGGTCGATATCGATAAGCATTAAGGATAAACTTGTTTGATTGCGTACAGCACGAGACCACTCTTGATGCAGTGTGGTATCAAAGCAACGTCGGTTGGCAATCTGGGTTAAACCATCCAATAAAGATAAACTTTGCAGCTTTTGATTGGCTTTTTGTAGTTTTGCGCTTGTTTTGATAAGCTTTTGACTCATTTTGGCAATGCGTTGCATGGCTTGAACTTTGGCTTGAATCATGACTTGGCTTGCAGGTTTGGTGATATAATCATCACCTCCCGCTTCAATGCCCCGTAAAATATCTTTATCTTCAACCAAAGCACTGAGAAAAATAATAGGAACCCAAACACGGCGCGGACAATCTCGAATATGTTGGGCAACTTCGTAACCATCCATATCAGGCATGGTGACATCCAAGAGAATGAGATCAGGTTCGTCACTTTGATATAGGGCGATGGCCTCTTTGCCGCTATTGGCAAGTATGGTTTGATGTCCCATATCTTGGATATAGGCATCGAGCATGGATAAATACATGCGAGAATCATCGACAATCAAGACTTTCATCTTGGCTGTATGTATAAAGTTATTTTGGGAAACATGGTAGCTTAAAAATAAGCAAAAATGATGCCGAAAGAAGGTTGTCTCAAAAGGGTGGTGAGGTTTTGTTTATAAATCCAACGGTTTTTGTAGCTGTTGACGTTGTACAGCTAAGGCGTGTAACAAGATATGTTGGGTGGAGTTAGGCGCATCTTCAATGAGCAGCATGAAACCACGTTTACCCGATGATAACACAGGCACTTCATCGATGGCTGGGGAAGCATAGGGAGCATGTTGCAGCGTTTTTAAATCGCTGGGTTCGGTAATACCTTGGATCATTTGAATATTCTGCCCTGTTTGGGTGACAAAGGTGATTTGAATCTCTGGAGGGGGCAGTATGGTTGCCAACTGGTTTTCCACTTCGCCTTCGATGAGCAAGGCAATGCTTTGGTCATCGCGGGTTACCCACTGGGTGCTGACACTTGCAGGGTTGATGAACCAATCGCGATCAAGAATGGGTGTGGTGTTATCACTTTGCACCACATAACCACGAATCATACCGTTATACTGCCAGTGCGACCAACGTGTAGCGAGACCAATGGCAGATAAAGTGAATAAGACCAATAACATCCAGATGATGATGTGTTGTTGGCGGTTGTTCATGCCTGATTGCATCAAATCATGAATGCCAAAGGTAGGCGCGGCGTTTTCTTGATCGAGAAAGACTTGTTTGGTGGGATTGTTGTCATCAATACGGTTGCCAAAGGTATCAAATTCGGTGTCACAACGATGGCATACCAAAATGGCATTCTTAATCAATGAACCAACATTATAAGCCGACTGGCATTCGGGGCAAACAATACGCATGGCGCAATGTTGACAAAGAATGTGCTGCATAGCTACTGACAGCATCAACTTGTGCAGTTACGCTAGCGCCATGAATGAGTCTGAAACGATAATACACATGAAGAACCTGATGCTGCGTTACCCCACGGGAAAAGTAGCATTATCAGGGCTGAATATGGATATTCCACAAGGTAGCTTTGTCTATTTGATAGGCGAAAGTGGGGCGGGTAAGTCCACATTATTACGCATGATTTATGGTGGCTTGCGACCAACTTCAGGGCAGTTAAAAGTACAAGAACAGATGATTCGCGGGGCTTCGGACGGTCAAATTCGGGCATTAAGGCAGCGTATAGGCATTATTTTTCAGGGTAATCGACTGTTGTTTTCACGCACTGTATTTGAAAATGTAGCGATGCCGCTGCGGGTACAAGGCTGGGATGCGCAACGTTTGTTGCCTAGGGTGAAAAAGGTACTTTCTTTTGTAGGGCTTGAAGACCGATTGTGGTCATACCCTGAAACTTTATCGGGGGGCGAGCAGCAGCGTATTGCGATTGCCAGAGCGATGATTTCCAATCCGCCATTGATTTTAGCGGATGAACCTACAGGTAATCTGGATGATGATACGGCTAGGCATGTGTTGGACTTATTGACCTCATTAAACAAGTTAGGCACCACAGTATTGATGGCAACGCATGATTTACATTTATTAACCTCTCACCCAGGGCATGTGGTGCAGTTGCGTCAAGGGGCATTGGTCATGGGGCAAACATCATGAAAACATGGCGTAAAGATAGAGAAGTACAAGCGAACATGCGTTTACCAGGGGGCTGGCAGCTTCCTCCCTTTGGCATTCATCAAGTGTTGGCACTGGTGATTGTGGCAGTGGCATTGTGGTCGGTGGGTTTGGTTTGGCTGGCATTGCAGGGCGGGCAACAGTGGGTAGGCTCTTGGCAGCAAGAGGTGAAGGTGCATGTGTATGTGGACAAAGAAAATCGCAGCATGGTGGGTGGATTACAAAAACGTTTGAGCAAGCTTGAAGGTGTGCAAGCGGTGCGGGTGGTGGAGCAGCAAGAAGCGTTGTTGTGGATGCAAAAATGGTTAGGTGGCAGCGGTTTGGATGCAAAAGGGTTTACCCAGCATTTGCCTGATAGCATTGAAGTTACCTTGGCAACACCAAGGCATGAGCTGGTATTGCAACACATCAAAGAAGTGGCTGAAAAACAGGGGGGAAGTGTCAATGATGATGAGTTAAGCTTGGCACAGGCTTGGGATGTGTTGGCAACGATTCAAAACTTGGCCTGGTTTGCCACGCTGATCATGGCGATGGCGATGGCATTGATTGTCTCGAACACCTTGCGCATGATTTTATTGGCAAGGGCAGAAGAAGTGCATTTGATGCGTTTGATGGGGGCAAAAGAGTGGTTTGTGCGTTTACCCTTTATTCTTGAAGGATTGTTGCTTGGTGCAGGTGCAGCTTTGTTGGCTTGGTTGTTGCAATGGCCGATGTTGTGGTTTACAAGTAGTTGGCAGCTGAGTTTAGGTATTGATTTAAGTGGTTGGGCGATGTTGCTGCCGTTGTTGTTGTCAGGGGCATTGGTGGGCGGTTTGGGTGCTTTGATTGCCACGGCACATATTGTCTCGCCCGATAATGAAACATAAGGAAAGTGGATAAAATGGAAACATGGAAAGCGACAACGATTTGCTGTGTACGCAAAGATGGGCAGGTAGCGATTGCTGGTGATGGGCAGGTGTCTTTAGGTGATACGGTGATTAAACATGGGGCGCGAAAAGTACGGTCGATTCGTGATGGTTCGATTTTGACGGGTTTTGCAGGCTCTACAGCGGATGCGATGAATTTGTTTGAGAAGTTTGAAGCGAAGTTGGATGAACATGGTGCGAATTTAACCCGTGCAGCAGTTGCGCTGGCTAAAGATTGGCGTACGGATAGGATATTGAGGAAACTTGAAGCGATGATGATTGTCGCCGATGCTGAACGTACACTGATTATTTCGGGTAATGGTGATGTGTTGGAGCCGGATGAAGGGGTGGCAGCGATTGGTTCAGGTGGTGCGTATGCCAGAGCAGCGGCAACTGCTTTGGTGCGTAAAAGTGATTTAAGTGCTGAGGCATGTGTTTTAGAAGCGATGAAAGTGGCGGGAGATATTTGTATTTATACCAACGACCAAGTAAGCTTTGAAGTCTTGGATGTGAAAACATAACATTCAGAGCAGCATAAAGGAGAGCAATATGAACGATTTACAAGAACAACTTGCCTCATCAAACACCAATATTGATGAGCGCATTGCTTTTTTAAGCAAAACATACGGTTTGTTGGGGCTGTGCATTGCCGCTGCCACCGTGGGCACTTATATGTCTATGGAGTTCACTTTCCCGCGTGAACATCCTTGGATGATGTTGTTTGCTTTGATTGGTGGTATTTTCGCAGTGAATGCAGTACGTCATGTGCCTAAAGTGAATGCTGTTGCCTTGCTTGGTTTTGGCGCTTTGTCGGGTGCAGTGATTGCTCCTTTAGTGGGTTATGTGGCTTCAACTTCTGGTGAAGGCGTGGTGGCACAAGCATTCATGACTACAGCCATTACTTTTGGTGCTTTAACCGCTTATGTGTTTTATTCGGGCAAAGATTTTTCATTCATGCGTGGTTTCTTGGTCACAGGTTTGATTGCCATGATTGTGTTGATGTTGCTGAATTATTTCATCTTTGAATCAGGCGTGATGTCTTTGGCAATCAGCGGAGTTTGTGTGTTGTTGTTTTCAGGGTTTATTCTTTATGATACTTCTAACATCTTGCGCGAATACCCGAGTGACGAGTATATCAGTGCCGCTTTAACCTTATATATCAATGTATTTATGTTATTCCAACATTTGTTGTATTTGTTTGGTGTGTTGAACGACGATTGATACGAGCATTACATTTTTCGCCTGATGCCATGTTGGATATGTGGCATCGGGTTAATTTTTTTGAGTAGACCATGAAAAACACCTTTCCTTCGTTTTCTTCTTTACCTACATTTTTATTGCTGCCATCACGGTTTTTGTTGTGGGGTCTGTTGCTGTATGTGTGTTTGGAGACGATAGCATCGTTATACCTGCAATATATACCTGATGCAGAGCAATATGAGTTGAATATATTATTGTGTGTGCGTGTATTGGAGTTGCTGGCTTTTGTGGTGTTGATTCAACATTTCCGTGTCTGGGATAGTTTGGGTTTAAACACACCAAACGGTATGGACTTGCGCATATTGCTGTTGATATCGGCTGCTTGTGTGTTGTCGGTGGCTGTATTGTATGTTTTGCTGCCTGCTTGGTTTGTTTATGTGGCTTTGCCGCCTTGGTTAAGTGGTCTGGGTGGTTTGTTGTTGATGGTATGGATAGCACCAGTGGTGGAAGAGCTTGTTTTTCGTGGTTTGTTATACCGTTTATTACGCGAACAATGGGGAATTGGCTTTTCGGTGGTGGTAAGCGCAGTATTTTTCTCACTGCTGCATCAAGGTGCTTTAATTTCACCACAGTTGGCAGGTGGCGTGATTTTTGCCTTGGCTTATGAATGGAGTCGCTCATTGTGGGTGCCGATTGTTTTACATATTGGTGCCAATAGTGCGGTGTATGTATTGGCTGTGTGGGCTGTTGGATAAAAAGCGTTGTTCATGAAGTGGAGCGTGGAAGTTCGGATTGGGCTTGGCTGCACACTTCAATGGGAAGGGGAAAGTGATGAATAAAAAGTTTTTTTGGTTGTTGATTATAGGTTCTATTGTTTTTGCAACTTTGGCAGCAACACGAAGTGTGTGGTTGGATGTAGAAAAAGATTTAACCTTTCTAAGGGCTTATATTCCTAAAGTGACCATGTTGCCGCAAGAGAAAAATGAAGCTTATGCGCAAGCATGTGCAGCTTGTCATATGTTGTATATGCCAAGTATGTTGCCAGCGCGTTCTTGGCAAAAGATGATGGGAGAGTTGCAAGATCATTTCGGGGATAATGCAGAGTTAGAAGCAGCGGTGGTAAGCGAAATCACTGCTTATTTGCAAAGTCAGGCGGCAGACAAGGTAGAAAACATTTATGCGCAACCCATGATGGCATTATTAAAAGATGAGGAAATGCCGATGCGTGCTAGCGATACTATGTATTTTAAGCTGTTACATGATGTGGTGAAACCAGCAATGGTGGTGGGCAATCCTGATGTGACATCATTTGCGCGTTGCGACACTTGTCATCATGAAGCTGTTGCTGGTCGGTTTAATAAATTAAATGCACGTATACCCAACTACTTTTTACAGGGTGTTTGGAAGAAACTTGAGCAAGAGTCAAAGCAAGAAAGGCAACCGTGATAGGTTGACCTTGGACGATGTATGTTGGCGTTTTAAAGCTTAAAAAACAAACGTACGTTCTTTTTGTACACCTTCCATAGGCAACAAACGTGTTTCACAAATGCCTATGCTATTACGCTCTGCTTGGTGGTGTTGTAGGGTAACGATGTCGTTGCCGACAAAGGCAATGAGTTGACCATGTTCAGCCAATATATCAGTGATATGGCTGGGTACTTTTTCCACAGCTGCTCCGAGCACGATGACATCAAAGTTGCTGCCGATATTCGCAGCTTGAAGAGCATCCACATCCATGGCGTTAAAATGGTGAACCTTAGCATTATCAATGCCGTTGTTGTTTAAGTTTTTTGTAGCTAAAGCGACAAGTTCAGCATGAATGTCACAACTGACCACATCATCAGCATGCAAGGCCAATAAAGCAGTGAGGTAACCTGTGCCTGCACCAATTTCTAAGATGCGTTCCGTACCTTTTAAGGCGAGAGCCTGTAGGATTTGTGCCTCTTGTAGAGGGGTGAGCATTTCTTGTTTGCAGGGTAGGGGAACAGAGCCTTCCATGTAGGCCAAGCTACGCACAGGTTCGGGCAAATATTTTTCACGCGGCATGTTCACCAACACATCAATCAAAGCTGGTTCTAACACTTTGCAACAGCGAATTTGATACTCAACCATATTTCTACGCGCAACATCTATACTGACAGCAGCCATGAAAAAATCTCCCAAAATCCTCAAAATCTTTTTAAACACACTCTTAAACAGTGTGCAAGCATGATACATGATACCTTAGGATTCAAGTTTCTATTTGTTTGAAACTGGTTAGGTTGCGCTTTTTGAATAGAGGATGGAAGTGATGTTGCTTGCTTGTACTGTGATTATATTGGGCTTTATATTGTTGGTGTGGGGTGCTGACCGTTTTGTGGATGGGGCATCGGGTTTGGCAAAAAGCTTCCAAATACCACCATTGGTCATTGGTTTAACGATTGTTAGCCTGTGTACTTCTCTGCCTGAAATGTTGGTGGCAGGGGTTGCAGCAGTGGATGGTAATAACAACTTGGGCATTGGTAATGCGATTGGCTCTAACATTGCCAATATTGGGCTAGTATTGGGTATTACAGCCCTTGTTGCGCCTTTGATGGTGCGTTCGGTGTTGCTTAGACGTGAAATGCCGGTGTTGTTTTTGGTGATGTTCTTGGCACTAGCCCTGATGTGGGATGGCAACTTGAGCCGCATGGATGGTGTGGTGTTGTTGCTTGGCATGGTAGGTTTGGTGTATTGGTTGTTTCGTTTGGGTATGCAAGAACGCGATGCTTTGATGGAGGCAGAATTTACTGAAAATATGCCTAAGAACATGAGTGCAAGAACAAGTGTGATGTGGTTACTGGTGGGTTTGGTGGTATTATTATTAAGCTCACGCATGGTGGTTTGGGGTGCGGTTGAAGTGGCGACTATGCTTGGTGTGAGCGACTTGGTGATTGGGCTAACGATTGTGGCGATTGGCACAAGTTTACCTGAGTTGGTGGCTTCGGTAGTGAGTGTGTTGAAAAATGAAGCGGATTTGGCGATTGGTAATATTGTAGGCTCGAATATGTTCAATACTTTGGCAGTATTGAGTATGCCTGCTTTGCTCGCCCCGAACGACTTTGATGCGGAAATATTGTCGCGTGATATACCTGTGATGTTTATCTTTAGCTTGGCACTGCTGGTGATGGCGTATGGTTTCAAACGGGCAGGGCGGATTTCGCGTGTGGAAGGTGGTTTGTTATTGTCAGGTTTTTCGGCTTATTTATATATGTTGTATGTACAAGCATGATGTTTGAGGGAAGCGTATTTACATGGAAACGTGATGATGAAGGGTGTGGAAAATCATGATGGATGGTGTTGAGTTGGACGAAAGGCTGGTTGATTTAGAAACCAAAAGTGCATACCAAGAACATTTGATTCAAGCATTGAATGAAGTCATCATTGAACAGCAACAACAGCTGGATGCGTTGCTCAAAGATATGCTCGGATTAAAGACTTATTTGCGCGATATGAATGCGCAAGAAAGCACAGATGTGGTGGATGCTCCACCGCCGCATTATTGAAACTATTGTGCATTGCCTGCTTGTTTATAGTATGCGCCAGACTTCATAGTTTAAGGAGAAGCCCATGTCTTCATTAACCCCATTATCTGGAAATCCGATTGTAGAAGCTTATACCTTTGATGACGTTTTGCTGGTGCCGCAAGCGAGCAGTGTATTGCCGGCAGCGGTATCTACGGCTTCACGTTTCACCAGAAAAATCACTTTAAATATCCCCGTAATATCTGCTGCGATGGATACCGTAACCGAATCGCGCACAGCCATTGCTTTGGCGCAAGAAGGCGGCATTGGTGTCATCCACAAGAATTTAACGGTAGAGCAACAGGCCGATGAAGTGCGCCGCGTGAAGCGTTATGAAGCAGGTGTGGTGCAAGATCCGTTGACTGCGAACGAAGACATGACGTTGGAGCAAGTGCGTAACTTGGCGGCTGAATGTGGATTTTCGGGTTTTCCAGTGATTGGTGCAGATGGTAAGTTGAGTGGTATTATCACCAACCGTGATATCCGTTTTGAGAAAGATAGCCGTAAACGTGTGGCTGATATGATGACAGGCAAAGATAAGTTAATTACGATTGCTTCGGGTACGGATATTGATGTTTGTAAACGTCTTTTTTGTGAACACCGCATTGAAAAATTACCTGTGGTGGATAAAAAAGGTTTGTTGTGTGGCATGGTGACGGTGCGTGATATTGAAAAAGCATCCGAACATCCGAGGGCAGTACGCGATGATTATGGACGTTTGTTAACCGCCGCAGCTATGGGTGTGGGCGAGAAGGAGCTGTTGCGTTTTGAGGCTTTGTATAAAGCTGGTGTGGATGCTGTGATTGTGGATACAGCACATGGGCATTCTCAAGGTGTGATTGATCAAATCCGTGAATTGAAAAAACAATATGGCGATGATGTGCAGATTGTGGGTGGTAATATTGCCACAGCAGAAGCAACCAAGGCCTTGATTGATGCGGGTGCTGATGCGGTTAAAGTGGGCATTGGACCTGGTTCGATTTGTACGACGCGTATGGTGGCTGGTGTTGGTGTACCACAATTATCGGCGATTATGGCATGTGCGCAAGCAGCAAAAGATGCAGGTGTGCCCGTGATTGGTGATGGCGGCATTAAATTTTCAGGCGACTTTGCCAAAGCGATGGCAGGTGGAGCATCGACTTGTATGTTTGGCTCTATGTTTGCGGGAACCGATGAAGCACCGGGCGAAAAGATTTTGTTCCAAGGGCGCACCTATAAATCTTACCGTGGTATGGGCTCGATTGGTGCTATGGAATTGGGCAGTAAAGACCGCTATTTCCAAGGTGACGTGGATGAAGCGATGAAACTTGTGCCTGAAGGTATTGAAGGGCGGGTGGCATACAAAGGTCCGATTGGTGACACCTTGCATCAATTGGTGGGCGGTTTAAGGGCATCTATGGGTTATATTGGTGCAGCCACGATTGAAGATATGCATAAAAAAGCCAAGTTTGTACGCATTACAGGGGCTGGTTTGCGCGAATCACATGTGCATGATGTGACCATCACCAAAGAAGCGCCCAATTATCGGATGGAGTCTTGATTGATGAGTGATAGTAAAGATAAGATTCTCATTCTTGATTTTGGTTCTCAATATACACAATT
>JAUZQU010000201.1 GCA_030950835.1 Mariprofundaceae bacterium
AAGTTCGGAATCAAAATTGTATCATCATCAAAGATACCTTTATCAATACCACGATGGCAAGCATTACAATTGATGATGGATTTTACTTTAGGGTTAAACTTCACATGTTTATCCTGCAATGTTTTGTGTTTACGTTTGATATAAGGCACTTCACTGATACGCAGCTCAATCTTTTCATCCGCCAACGAACGCATAATTTTTCTCGAGCGTTTGTATAACGAACTATCCGCAGCATTGGTAACCAAGAAATCGCGAATTTCAAGACGATCTTCTTCATCCAACTCTGCGTTTTCACCAAAGTGATCTTCAAGCTCATCGGGAAGCATCATTTTTTCCCAAGAGCGCGCAGGCAGTAAACCAGGCTGATAACCATAATGGCATTCAGCACAACCTTCATTGTACAAACCATTAGTCATGGGGTTGACACCTTTAAAACGAAAATCCGAAAAGAAATCCGCCGCATAAGCTGGTGCCGACAACAATAATACAACCATCAAACATAATAACTTTTTCATAAGTGCATACCCATTTTTCTACCCATGATTATTTATAAACCTTTAAAGAACATCAAGAAATCGCCTTTTTCTTGTGGCGTGCAGACACGACCATATGTCCACTTACAATTACGCTTAAACCATTTCTCTACTTTTTTCACTGTGCTATAACGTTTTTCCTGCTCGCCTGTTCTTTTATTGATGGAAAAAGCAGTTAAGGTCATCGCGGCGATTTCTTTGCCCGTTTTTTTATGTTTACCCACGGTATTGGGCACAGCATTATGGCAAGTGGCACAGCTTCTATCTTTCATCATCTCACCCTTTTTCTCAAAAGGAATGACTTGTGTCCACATCTCTTGACCTGCTTTTGCGCTAAAGTTACTTGCGCCTTGGCTTTTATAAGTCTCAAGAAGCTCAGGAATCACATTGGCTTGCGCCAAAGCAGGGCTTAAACATAACATGGCTACTGCAATCATTGTTTTTTTCATCATCTTCATCCTTTTTAGCTGTTTGATGTGTGGTTTGCTGTTTACCACGTTAAACCAATGGCAATGGTCATGGCTGCACCACCAAAAATGCCTGGTGTGGAGTGGTTTTCAGTTGGATAACCAATACTAGGGTCATTATACTCATCTACCGCGCCTTTAACCGCCAAATAATAACCAATCGTACCTGCTAAACCAAGCAAGATATGTAGGTTATCTGGATCGAGCAACCCATCTTCCAAGTGGAAATCGTCCCAATGGGCATAAAAACCTGTGGCAACTGCTGCCGCACCCAGCTGCCATGAAGCTTTGGCTGCTTTAAAATGGACGGTATTCAATAAATCAGGATCAAAATCTTCAGGCGCACTAATCCCTGCCACAGCGCCCATCGCCAGTGATGCCAAGCCTAAATACATATGAATATTGTTTTCTGTAATCAAAGGTTGTTTAAATGCCGAATCAGGAATGTTAGGCACTACAATCAAGCTGCTTGGAGAAGCACTATTATCGGCTATGGGCTCACTCATGGGTAGAAGTTCAATGTTTAAATTCAACTCTTGAAGCACTACATGTTGCTCGTTGCCCCATGCCTGTTGAGAGGCATCTTGAGCAAAAGCTGCTGTAGCACAAACAAGCAGTGCCAGCACCGCGATTACATGTTTTAGAATCATCCGCATAAACCATTCCATCCTACATTCATTTTCGCTTAATGTGCCGAAGTGTATCGCTTTTCCCTATACGTTGGCAAAGGTTTATTTTATTTTGTGACTGATATCACTAGGCGTATGCACGCTTAAAAACCACTGTCCTTTTTTTGACATTCTTAAGCGACCACGCACCAAAACCATATCACCACGACGCACTTTATCCCGCGCCTTAAAACCTTTCCTATACTTTCTCGGAATGCTGACTGCCAACTTGCCTATGTAAAACTTCCAACCTTTTTTATCGACTTTTTCCACCTTGCCACGCAGCAGGCGAAACTGCCCTAACATGCTGGTTTTGAGTTGTTTTGGGGTTAAGGTTTTCCAGCGTTTATGGCCCCACATACCTTTGTTTTCGGCAATCGCTTGTTGCTCCACATGCAGCAGCTTCTTCGCCGCTGCAATATTGGGTGTGAAGGTATAGACATGTGCCAAACCCAAACGCAACATTTCCGCATTCACCCATAAACCACCCCTTAAATAAACATGTGCCAAGGTGCGCTGGTATTTATCTTGCTTTTCGCGGTCAAAGGTGAGGCGGACTTGTTGGTTTGCAATCAAAGTGGTTAAGGCTATTTTGGCTTGTTTACCAAAAGGCTGGGCGGGGCTGGATCTATGTCGGGTTTCAGGGGTATTCATACCCAATAAACGTACTTTTTCACCTTTTCGGGTGACAAAGGTATCACCATCAATCACCCGTTTGACAGTTACCCATCTGTCTTGGCTAACCCAAGATAAAGTGCCAGCTTGGGCACTTTGCAGGCTGAAAACAGCAAGAATAAGCCAAAACAGCAGAAAAATAGCCTTTTTTAGGTTGATATGGTTGATCATGCTGTTTTTAAGCTGCCCACCAAAGTTTGGTAGTCTGGCATATCATGGCTTTCAAGGTAGTCAGACAAAGCAGTCAATACTTTGGGGCATAATAAGGGGTCATAAAATAGACCTGTACCCAAACCCAAAGCTGTTGCGCCAGTGATAGCAAATTCAAGGGCATCTTGTGGTGTCGTCAAACCACCTTGCCCCAGAATAGGAATACCATGTTGCGCTGCCACTGTACGTGTTTGAAAGATTTTCCATAATGCTACAGGTTTGATGCAAGGCCCTGAAAGTCCGCCTGAAATATTACCAATCACAGGTGTACGTTGCTCTACATCCACAGCCATGCCCACCAAGGTGTTGATGACGGACAAGCCATCCGTGCCCGCTTCGATGCACATACGCGCTGTTTCAGCGATGTCTGCATTATTGGGTGAGAGCTTGGTAATCAAGGGTTTAGAAGTTCTAGAACGCATCGCTTCCACCACTTTGGCTGCCATGTGTGGGTCATTGCCAAAGTGTACGCCGCCTTCTTTGACATTGGGGCAGGAAATATTGATTTCAATCGCCGTTACAGGTGAATCATCAAACATCGCCGCCACTTCGGCATATTCATCAAGGCTTGAACCATTGGCGTTTGCCCAAAATTGCGTCTCATGGTGTGGTAAATGCGGCAACACTTCATCAATGACGTAACGTGTGCCAGGATTTTGCAAACCAATCGCGTTCAACATGCCGGATGGTGTTTCGTATAAGCGATGTGGCGCGTTGCCCAAACGTGGCTCAAGCGTGGTTCCCTTTAAAATCACAGCCCCTACATCTTGGTTGGAGTAACCTTCGATGCGTGTATATTCTTCGCCAAAACCCACGCAACCCGAAAGTAGAACCAAGGGTGTTTGCAGCTTTAAACCTGCAAAATCAACACTTAAATCAACACTCATGTGGCATCGGCCTCTGGTGCAATATAATTTTTTAAATCAGGCAATATATCGACTGCATTCAAACTTTGCCCACGTATATCTTGGCTTGCATCGGACAAAAGGTGTAAATAAGCAGGTGCAACTTGCACAGGTGCAGGCACATGTCTGCCATGCAATCCAGGGAAGGCTTTTTTGAATAATTCAGTGCGTGTTCGTCCAGGGTTTAAGGTATTGAAACGATAAGTTTTGTTTGGATTTTCTGCCTGCCACATCGCTGCCACATAAGGCATGGCACGTTTGGCTAGACCATAACCGTGCCAGTGTGCTTGATCTTCCTCCATCATGTCGCAACCTGTGAAGATAATCGAAGCAGCTTCTGCACGTTTGAACAGGGGCATCATCATTTTAGTCAGCATATTGGGTGCGGTCAGGTGGATGTCCAACATCTTACGAAATGCCTCAGTTTCCACATGTACCATGGGTGTGCAGCGGGTCAAATCACCTGCGCAATGCACCAAACCATCCAAATGTGGGACTTGGTCTTTCAAGGCTAAAAACAACTTGCCATAATCTTCAAACTGCAACAAATCAAAGGGTACTGCCAAGGCACGCCCACCAAGCTCTTCTACTTTGCTTTGGGTCACTGCCAGCTCAGCTTCATTACGCCCAAGCAAGATGACATTCGCTTGTTCTGCACCCAAAGCTGCAGCCACGGCCTGACCAATGCCATCGGATGCACCCGTCACCAAAATTGTCTTATCTTTTAAATGATATGTCATAAGTTCCTCAGGGTAATAATGGGCGTACTGGCGCAGGCACCAACGCTTGCACATCACCACCCATACTTGATATTTCGCGGATAAAGCTGGATGAAACAAATGTATATTCTTCTCTTGCCATGACAAATACCGACTCAATATCCGCATCCAACTTACGGTTCATGGCGGCTAGTTGAAATTCATATTCGAAATCAGATGCGGCACGTAAACCACGCAAAATGGCGATAGATTGATGTTTTTTGGCAATATTGACCAACAAACCATCAAAACTGATTGTTTTGATGCGTTTTTCATGGACAAAGGTTGCTTGCACCATCTCCAAACGCGTGGCGACATCAAACATCGGATTCTTTTTCGGATTATCTGCCACTGCCACAATGATTTCATCAAATAGTTTTAAACCACGCTGTACCACATCCACATGACCGAGAGTGATGGGGTCAAATGTACCAGGATAAATCGCAGAACGATGGCTCATGTTGGGTCTGCTTTGGCGGCAAAGAAATAAAGTGTACTTTCACCATATTTACGTTGTTGAAAAGGCTGTTGTGTCCATGTTAATGATGTTTTACTGGCTTCTTCAATGATGAATGTGCGATAAGTGATGCCTGCTTGTGCCAACCATGGGGCAAGCTGCTCGGCAAAACCCTGTTGATAAGGTGCGTCTGCATAAATCACATCAAAATGACTGCTGGTTGCTTGAAAAACCTTGGGAATTGTACCCTGTGTAATCGTCCAGTTTTGTACTTGCCAAGCCTGTTCAATATCACGCATAGCAGCACAAGCTTGATGATTTTCTTCTATGCTCTGCGCCTGGCTTGCGCCGCGTGATAATGCTTCCAAAGCCATCACGCCACTTCCCGAAAACAAGTCCAAAAAAGATAAACCATGCATATCACCCAATATGTTAAACACCGCTTCACGCACCCGCGAAGAAGTAGGGCGCAAACCCCGAACATCAGGCACTTGCAACACCCTACCTCGCATTTTTCCCGCTGTAATACGCATCAATCAGATGAAAGAATTACCACTTGCGCTCAAATGAAGCCAAGCTTTTTTTCAATAAAGCTTGGGCATCGCCACTGCTTGGCGAAAGCGCATCACAAGTAAAACCAATGTCCACACTAATATGTTGCTCAGTTTCAGGCCATAAAGGCGCAAGGCTCCATTCTTTATTCAATTTCTCTGCCCATTTCTTAGCATTATCTTCGCCTACATTGGGTAATAATACTGCAAAACGCCCTTGCCCCATATCCGCAACAATGTCATAAGAACGTGTTTTACTGCGAATCAACATGCCTGCTTCACGCGCCGCAGTTTCGGCAAACCACTGGGCATGACCACGCACCAAAGAAACATAATTGCCAATACCTACCACCAGTAAACTCAAAGGTGCCTTAGATGCACGACAACGCTCCACTTCTTGGGCAAAACGTTGATGAAAATAATGTTCGGTCTCTAAATCTGTCACTGGGTTACGGAAGAAATATTGCGATAAACGCTCACTGCGCATCAAGGCTGTATTGACCCTAGCAATCAACTGCGGTGGGGTAACAGGTTTGGTGATATAATCGTCTACACCCAAGGTTAAACCCTTGATTTGATCGTCTAATTCATCCAACACACTTAGAAATACAAACGGTGTTAAATTAAAGGCTTTGTCGCTACGAATTTCTCTATACAAACCCCAGCCATCAAGGTTAGGCATCATAATGTCGGTTAAAATCAAGTCTACATGACGTGTTTGTAAGATATTTAAGGCATC
>JAUZQU010000202.1 GCA_030950835.1 Mariprofundaceae bacterium
TATCGTCGCAGGAGGCTTTCCCGAAACCATAAAGTGTAGCTCAGAACGCAGAAGACAGAAATGGTACCGCAATTACATTGAAAGATTGGTGCAAAGAGATATTCCTGATTTGGCAAAGCTGAATCCACTTGAAGTGCTACCAGAAATACTCAAGCTTTCAGCCGCACAAAGCGGACAGCTACTTAATATGAGTGATATTGCAGCCCCGTTCAAAATCACCAGGCAAACCATTAAATCGTACCTTTCACTATTACAGCGTGTTTTCTTAGTTGATACCCTGCCTGCTTGGTATGCCATCGACATCAAACGTTTGGTCACAACACCCAAAGTTCACCTTACAGATACAGGGCTTGCAGCACAGCTTTTAGCAATGAATGGCAGCAAACTTGAAGCAGACAGAAAAGTGCTAGCTCCGCTTTTGGAAAGCTTTGTATACAATGAGTTGCGTAGGCAAGCCAGTTGGGTGGATGAGGATGTTCAGTTTTATCATTTTAGAGATAAAGACCAATATGAAGTGGATATTGTCATTGAGCATGGCGGTGGTGATCTTATTGGTGTTGATGTGAAAGCCGCAGCGTCTGTAAACAGTAAAGACTTTAAAGGTTTGAGGCGTTTACAAACCATTTCAGGAAGTAATTTTCAGCTAGGGCTTGTCTTTTATGATGGTGATAAGGTGCTTTCATTTGGTGAGCAACTGTTTGCTGTCCCGATTAGCCAACTATGGCAGGCTCATGCCATCAAAATACATAAAGACAGTTCTGAGGCTAGGGGATAAAGTGACTGATCAAGTAAACATCGAAACACAATCTGCGAATGAAACGGACCTGCTCTTTCAAGACATTGCTGGTGTGATTCTGCAAGCTCGCCAACAGGTTCGGCAAGCAGTTAATACAGCGATGGTTCAAAGCTATTGGCAAATTGGTCACTTGATTGTTGAACATGAACAACAAGGTCAACAGCGGGCAACCTATGGCAAACAGCAGCTTCAAGTGCTTTCAAAACAACTGACCACTGAGTTTGGCAAGGGTTTTGATGCCAGCAACCTGCGGAACATGCGCCGCTTTTACATGGTATTTCCAATTCAAGAGACAGTGTCTCTCAAATTATCATGGTCGCATTACAACTGCTTGAGTCGTATTGAAAATTCAAAGGCCAGAGATTGGTATCAGCAGGAAGCGATTGAACAAAGCTGGAGTGTTCGTGCCTTGGATCGGCAAATATCCAAGCTCTATTATGAGCGCATTTTATCCAGCCATGATTCCGTTTCTCTTGCGCTTGAAGCCCGAGGTAAGATCAAAGCCATGGAAACAGAGGCGCAGTTGCGCCCAAAAGATGTGTTGCGGGACCCTTATATTCTGGACTTTCTTAACCTGCCAGATCAACACCTGCTTGAGTCTGATTTGGAACAAGGTTTGCTGGATAATCTCCAAGCCTTTCTTCTGGAGTTGGGCAAAGGCTTTGCATTTGTCGCAAGGCAACAACGCATCCACACAGAGGATCAGGATTTTTACATTGATCTGGTGTTTTACAATTTTAAACTCAAATGCTTTCTACTGATTGATCTCAAACTGGGTAAACTCACACATCAGGATGTCGGGCAGATGGATAGCTACGTCCGTATGTACGATCAAAACCAGCGGGAAAAAGATGATAATCCCACCATTGGTCTGATCTTATGCAGTCAGAGCAGTGAAGCCGTGGTGAAGTATTCAGTACTCACCGACAGTGAACAACTTTTTTCCGCCAAATATTTACCTTACTTACCGACTGAAGCCGAGTTAAAACATGAACTGGAGCAGGAACGTATAAAAGTGCAGTCGCTACTGGAGGAAGGGGTGAATGAGAGATAAATACACGACATCAATTTTTTATCTAACACATGCAGCGATTCTACTTTTGAGTCGCGGTATTAAGCGTACCGTGCAGGTGATTACTATGTTGATAAACACCGACAATGTACTTTCTTTTGGTGATAAACTGTTTGCTGTCCCGATTAGCCAGTTGTGGCATGCTCATGCCTGATTCATTAGTTCAACGTAAACGTAGGCTGATTGCCTTGGATGAGATGTCTGGTCTTCACCCTGAAATCAAACGCCTTGAAAGAAAACATGCTGGCATTCCTCCATACAGTTGGAACATAGAGCAGAGCATACCAGCGGAAACATTGCATAGTATGCTTGAGCTTAATCCGATCATTGTCGTTACGACCAAGCAGCATACCTATTGCGTTGGTAATACTCGGTTGTTCCAAGCTATGCAAAACTGCTTGCAGGAAGATGACACATTTATTGTTCAAGAGTTTCATCGAACAAAGGGTACGCGTATTGAAGAAATAGAACGCCTTTTCTGGGCTGAACGCATGGTATTACCTACATTACACCAGCATGGCAAAGATTGGTCGAAATGGAACCATACACTTTGGACAAGCTACCTTGCACTTGCTACAAAACCATGGGCGTTGTTACCCTTTGAGGGCATTCATAGCAAAAAGCAATTTGCCAACATCATGGGTTGTGATGTCAGGGCGCTGAAGTAATTCTAACATGAAGCATATCGATTATACACGACCAGCTGATGCGCGTGATCACCTATATTTTATGGATAGGCATGAAACGATAGGAATCGATGCGCTGAGTATTCGCCATTGGTTTTGGTTGTTCAATGCGCCGAGCGAATTAACATCTTTTATTCAAATCATCACCAATGCCAAAGAAGCTTTGTTACAGATGAGAGCAGAGGATATTAAAGCATTTGACGTTCCTTTGGCTGATTGGATCAAGTTTGCAGACTATGTGATCGCAAACCAAGAAGATATTGTGGTGGATGTGGGAATCAACGTTGATTCTCGGCTAAGAAAACGCCAGCGC
>JAUZQU010000203.1 GCA_030950835.1 Mariprofundaceae bacterium
GATGCAGGGGGTTGGGCATGGATTTCAGCGCTGCCTGCTTTATGGAAAGGGCTGCTTTATGATGCCGAAGCCTTGAACCAAGCTTGGGATATGATTCAGGATTGGTCGCATGAAGATGTGTTATATTTATGCCAAAATACACCAAAAACAGCTCTGAAAACAGAATTTTTAGATAAAAATGTGCAATATCATGCCCAAAACATGCTGGATATTGCCCAAGCAGGTTTAAACCGTATTCAAGACAACAATGAACATGGGCATAATGAAAGCATCTATTTGAAGCCGCTATTGGAAGTCGCCTGCAGTGGTGAAACCCAAGCTGAACGTTGGTTGAAGTCGTGGCATGGAGAGTGGCAACAAAGTGTTGATCCGTTGTTTGAAACGGCGGCACACCCATGACATTTTAGCCTGACACACCCGACTAATATACGGTTAAAGCATAACCTCAATCATGGTTGAGCAGTTGTTGTAACGCGCTTGCAGGATCATCTTGGCGCATCAAAGATTCGCCAACCAAGAAGCCGTATACATCATATTGATTCATCTTTTGCACATCAGCGAAGCTGAAAATGCCTGATTCAGTGATGGTGGTACGTGTTTTTGGCACTTCGGCTAATAAATCGATGGTGGTTTGCAAGCTAATATCAAACGTATGCAAATTGCGATTATTGATGCCCAACAATGGTGTGTTGATGTCCATAGCGCGTTCTAGCTCTTGCATATCATGCACTTCGGGTAATACGGACAAACCCAATTCCAAAGCAGCAGCACAGAGTTCAGCCGCCAACACATCATCTATCATCGCCATAATCAACAAAATACAATCTGCACCCATCGCTTTAGCTTCGATGATTTGATAAGGGTCCAACATAAAATCTTTGCGTAAAATCGGCAGTGCAACAGCTTGGCGAATGTCCCGCACAAACTGATCATCACCTTGAAAATATTTCACATCTGTAAGCACAGACAAACACGTTGCCCCACCTTGCTCATACGCCTTGGCAATCTGCACAGGCGCAAAGTCAGCACGAATAATACCTTTGGATGGTGATGCTTTTTTCACTTCCGCGATGACCGCATTAGCTTTGTTGGCAATGCGTTGTTGCAAAGCTTCAGTGAAATTCAAGGGTGTGTAATCATGTGCTTGGGCAAGCAAAGCTTGTTCAGAAGTATGTTGTTTACACTTTGCAACCCACTCACGTTTGTAGGCTGCGATTTCGTTTAGAATTGAGCTCATGTCATCACCTTATATTTCATTATTCACGACACAAGCTACTCAAGGTAGTTGAAAAATTAAAAAAAACCTGTGTTATTGAGTTAGGGTCTATCTTTTTTCCTGTCAATTGATGGGAACAACCACTTAGCCACAATAAATAACAGACCGACTACTTGAACTGTATTCGTCGCTAATAAAGTTATTAACACTTCATTATCAAGCTTTAGCATTGTTCCAAGCTCACGCTCACTAAGTGCAACTTGATAGGAAGCAAGAATTAAAACTACCAACACACTAATAATAAAAAATATGGAGAAACCAAGTATCCACCATGAGTAAAGCCTTCGGTGAGGCCCTAACTGAGCTAAATCATCATTGTTAATTTGTAAGGTTCTTATTTGCTGCTTTGCTAGCTCTAACGCTTGCTCAGTTCCTTCTCTAACTTTATGTTCTTGGTGAGTTGGAGCTTCATTATGTTCATAAATTGACTCTTCTTTTGACTCACTAGATAAATTTTTTGGGATCTTAATATTACCAATTTTATCTATCAAACTATCACCTAACATGATGCTATTCCCCAAGCTGTTTAAAGTGCTCTTGTATCAGTGCATTAGGTATGTTTGACCTAGGGGAATCTCCATAAACAGAGCTCCAAGGCGTGTTTTCCATATGGGTTAAGTTTGAAAGCTGTGAACCTGTCAGTTCACCATATATATCCCAAACCTTATTAGCCAATGCAACTGTGTGGCTATCACTATCAGGAATAAAAGGAGGTGTTAAAGTAACTTCTAAAGTTTCTTCATTAATATTAATTTCAGTCGCATGATCTGTAATGGGGTCACGTCCACAATTTTTAAATTCATCGTATAATACAGGTATTACAGGTCCATATTGCCACGCTTGAATTTCATCTGATATGAGAGGGGTATTGGCAATCGCTAAATTCCACCCATGAGAAATATACACTAATTTCTGAAGCTTCATTTGATCAATTGTTACGTTTCTTTCTCTAGCAATATTAATCAGCAAATTAGCAACTGCTTTGACTGAATAGGGCATTGAACTTCTCCTATATTATTATATGATATCAAAGCCAAACTATAACGAAAACTATAACGAAAGAACAGGAGGCTCTTCCCTTACGCCCATCATTTACAACGCTTTTTGCAAACTACTTTGGTTGAAAAAAGCGTAGGCGATTGGCATTGCTCACCACCGTCACCGAGGACATCGCCATAGCAGCACCAGCAATCATAGGGTTAAGCAAGATAGCAAAAAAGGGAAACAAAACACCCGCCGCAACAGGGATGGCAAGGCTATTGTATATCAATGCACCCCATAAATTCTGCCGCATATTGCGCAAAGTAGCTGCAGAAATATGTATGCTCGTAGCAATAGCATGCAGGTTGGGGCGCATCAGCACGATATCCGCACTTTCAATGGCAATGTCTGAACCCTGTGCAATAGCAAAACCAACATGAGCATGGGCTAACGCAGCAGCATCATTGATACCATCACCCACCATGCCCACCATCTCACCTTCTTCTTGCAAACGGGCAACCAAAGCTGCCTTCTCATCGGGTTTCACTTGGGCAAACACTTCACTAATACCCACTTCTCTGGCGACAGCTTGAGCAGTGATGGGGTTATCGCCAGTGAGCATGATAAGCCGCAAGCCTTGTTGTTGTAAATTTTGCATCGCGGACTTTGCATCACTGTGAATAGGGTCAGCAATGGCAATTAAACCCATAATTTGACCATTCTGACTCAATATAAGCGGTGTTTTGGCTTGACGGGCAAGTTGCTGCATATGACCCTGCCAGAAGTCATCCACATGCACGTTATGTTGTTGCAACCAATCTTCATTACCCAATAAAACCTGCTGTTGCTCCACTTCTGCACGCACACCACAACCCAACACCGCTTCAAAATTCGCCGCTTCAATCCATGTGATATGCCTAGCTTTAGCAGCATCCAATATCGCTTTGCCTAAGACATGTTCAGAGCCTTGCTCCACAGCTGCAGCAAGGCTTAGCAAACTTTCCTCGCTGACATCATCCGCAACTATGATGTCGGTGATGGCGGGTTTACCTTGGGTGAGCGTACCCGTTTTATCGAATAGGATAGTCGTTAAAGCAGCGGCACTTTCCAAGGCTTGTCCATGACGAATCAGAATGCCGTGTTCAGCTGCTTTACCCATGCCTACCATCATTGAAATCGGTGTCGCTAGCCCCAAGGCGCAAGGGCAAGCAATCAGCAAAACACTCATCGCCGTGACCAGTGCCAAAACACCCGCTTCACCTGAAAAAAACCACCAGTAACTTGCTGTACATAGTGCAATCAGCAATACCATAGGCACAAATACCGCCGTGACTTTATCCACCATACGCGCAATCTCAGGTTTAGAGCTTTGGGCGCGGCGCACCGTTTCAATCATTTGTGCCAACACACTATCTTGACCAAGGCGGCTCACTACATACAAAAATGAACCTTTTTCATTAAAACTACCACCCACCACATCATCAC
>JAUZQU010000204.1 GCA_030950835.1 Mariprofundaceae bacterium
TACGGGCAACTACCACGTGATTCAACATGACCATTTGGTGAACATGAAAGATCAATCCATTGTTTGCAACATCGGGCATTTTGATAATGAAATTGATGTGGCATCGTTGAAACAATACGAGTGGGACAATGTAAAACCACAAGTCGATCAAATTATCTTCCCCGATGGTAAGCGCATTACGTTGTTGGCTGAAGGGCGTTTGGTCAATCTTGGCTGTGCTACAGGGCACCCAAGCTTTGTCATGTCTGCATCCTTTACCAATCAGGTGATGGCGCAAATTGAGCTTTGGCATAACCACAGCAACTATAACAATGAAGTGTATGTATTGCCGAAGAAATTGGATGAAAAAGTGGCACGTTTACACCTAGAGAAAATTGGTGTGAACTTGACTGAACTCAGCCAAGAACAAGCGGACTACATCAATGTGCCTGTTGAAGGCCCATACAAAGTGGATCATTATCGCTATTAAAGTATTGATGCGTTATTTTTGTGGGATAGTGGTGGCCTTGGGGCTGCCACTTTCTGCTTTGGCGGATTCTACTGAAGCGATGTTGTTGATTGATGTGCGCTTTGACCAAACCAATGATGGTGTGGTGGATGGTCGTGATTGGGCTAAGATGACAGATGAGGACAAAAGCAGCTATGCGCGTATGTCTTTGGAAGCAGTCGGTGAAAACCCTGATGTTATAGTATCTAAGGGGCGAACCCGCGAGATGTTATTTTTACAAGGTTTAGCAGCGATTTATGCCCGATAAAGGATGTTCGCTTGAGCTGTTTGTAACACACTTAAAAATTATAATGTATACGATGGGCTAAATCACCTTTTCGGGTATAGACTTCAATACTGATGCCTGAGTTGGTGACATGTACTTTAGAAAAATTATCATCTGAACATACTTTGCTCACTTGACCTAATTTATAAGCTTTGGGGTTGTTTGCTGAGGCGACATGACCTGTTAAGTTGAATTGTGAACGTTTCATATGTGGATAAGGCCAATAAAAAGCAGATGAAATGACAGAATAAATGTGTAACGCTGGCTCATCAGGCAGACTCACATCCAAGGCAGCAGCCATAGAGCAATGCACATCCCCAGATAAAAACACTACTTTTTGGATATGGTTTTCTTGTATGCATTGAATGATGATGTCGCGCTGCTTGGTAAAGGCGCCCCACTTATCGCAGCCTGACTTTTTAGTGTCAGGGAAAAAGGGTACTGAAGTGACCACCAATTTAGCTTTGCCAGAATCATCTTGAAGCCAGTCTAATAATGCATGGATTTGGACTTCGCTTAACATCGTTTGTTGTTGAAGGTTGCGTTCAGTACGTGAATCGGTGACAAAAAAGTCGCAGCAGCCATCACTGAATGTATAATAAAACTTATCGTTGTTACCTTTCAATTTACAATGCTTGTCTACAGTGAGCAGTGGGCTATGGCTAGCTTGATAGACCTGATAAGCATGCATGGCAGCGGGATATTTGCGCATCATGTCTTTTTGGCTGGCATGGTTTGGCCAGTTGTCTTCAATTTCGTGATCATCTAAGGTCATATATGTTGAAACACGTGCCATCAATGCTTTGATATGCGGCTGGCGAAAGGCATCTTGATAACGCAATAAATACTCATCTACCTGTTGATCAGGGGAAATAAAGTTCAGATCATCAGCATAAATCTGATCACCCACCATCAAGAGCTGATGAATATCATGATCTTGATCAAGGTGTTGGTTCATAGTTTTAAAGGTTTTATCACCACGATCATCAAACCATGTCCCACCAAATATTTTTAATAAATAACGGCATGAGCCAAATAAAAATGTTCTTGCAGCAGTAGCATCTGGGTTAGCAGTGTAAAAGTGACCTTGATCAGCATTATCCCAGTCCCAAGCATCATTTGTTTGCAGTGCTGGCATCTCACGCTCGTCAAAAAACCAGCCCATTTGATAAGTGTAATGGCTATTAGGTTCTAATTTATCCCAGCAAATGATACCAGTCATGTCAAAGTTGGGGTTCATTTTGAATAAGCGGGGTGGCAGGTATGGTTGCCCTGTCTTTTGTAATTGTACAATGCCAAAAGCGCGTTTGAGTTTGCCACGGTTCAGGGTTTGATATGTAGCACGTCCCCAAAGCCGCACTTGATGAGGTTCAGTATGCCCAACAATAGGCCCTACGTTGCATGCTTGTATTTGAATCATGGTTGTCCTCCGTAAGCATGGCTGAGGTGCTTATGTTAAGTTTGAGACATCGTTGCGTGCAAGGCTTGGAGCGCGCGACCGCGATGTGAAACCGAGGCTTTTTCTTCGGCTGAGGCTTGGGCGAATGTTTGCTTGAGTTCAGGAGAAAAGAATAAAGGATCATAACCAAAACCTGTATCACCTGTGCGTGATTCAAGGATGTAACCTTCAACTTTACCTGTTGCAGTGAGGGGGCGAAGGTCATCAGGAAATGCGATATGTAAGGCGCAGATAAAATAAGCTTGGCGTTGCGTGATGCCTGCCATATCGGCGAGTAATTTTAAGTTGTTACTGTTATCTGTAGCATTTTCGCCAGCAAACCGTGCTGACCATACACCTGGCGCATCGTTGAGGGCGGTTACGCATAAACCAGAATCATCGGCTAAAGCAGGACATTGATTTGCCTGCATAAAAGCCACCGCTTTTTTCTTAGCGTTGGCCGCGAAATCTTTACCATCTTCAACTACATCAACAAACACAGTCTGCTCAAGGCTTAGCAC
>JAUZQU010000205.1 GCA_030950835.1 Mariprofundaceae bacterium
TATCTTTCCTGCAAAGAAACTATCTACAGACCCACAATCGGGTGAAATTCGCCGTCATCACGTCAACGAGTCGGGCTTACAAAAAGCGATTCGTGCCGCCAAAAAGAAAGCGGATATTCCAAAGCAGGTGACCTCGCATACCTTGCGCCATTCTTTTGCGACACATTTGTTGGAATCAGGTACGAATATTCGTGTAGTGCAAAAATTACTCGGTCATGCTGATGTCAAAACCACAGAAATTTACACCCATGTCTTGCAGCAAAACCTAGCCGCAGTGATCAGCCCTATGGATACTTTGCCTCACGATTAATCTTGGATAAAGCACCATTTACCCATTCTTTTTCTCGGTATCCCGTGTTAAGCGCACACGCCGAATCCGCTCGCCTTCGAGCTTTAAAATCTCAATGCGAATACCTGCGATATTTAAACAAGCTTTGCCCTCTGGCACATCACCTAATTCTTCTACCAGCAAACCACCAATGGTAGTTGCACCATTTTCAGGCAGTTCGCTTTCTAACGTTTGATTCAAATCATGCAGGTTTGCCGTCCCCCCTGCGACCCATGAGCCATCGGGTTGTGACCAAACTTCAGCAGGCGTAGGCACATCCGACTCATCTTCAATTTCACCGACAATTTCTTCGATAATATCTTCTAAAGTTATCAAACCTTCAATATCACCAAACTCATCCACCACGATTGCCATGTGCTGATGTTTACTTTGAAATTCAAAGAGTTGCGCCAAAGCATTACGATTGGTTGGCACATAAGGCGGGTTTTTCCAAATCAAAGCTTGCGCCAATGGCACAGTGCTCTTCTGGATTTTTAATAAATCTCTTAAGTGTATGATTCCTAATAGGTTATCTGTATCCCCATGATAAATGGGGTAACGTGAATGTGGTTTGGCTAGGGCTTGTTGTACACAAGTTTGCACGGTGTCGTCTGCATTGAGCATGATGATGTCTTTGCGTGGTGTCATCAAAGATTTAAGTGGCACTTCATGCAGCTGCAAAGCACTCATCAACATTTGTTCGCGCGCTTTATCCAAAACACCACTTTCAGCACTTAAATCAATCATAGCAGCGAGCTCTTGATGATTATATCCCACTTCTTGATGTTGTTTAACGTTGAATATACGTTGCATACTGTGAATCACCAACATCAATAGGGCGACCAACGGCGTGCATAAACGTTGAAACCATGTTAATAATATGGCGACTTTACAAGCAATGCTTTCAGCATGGGCAACAGCAAGGGTTTTGGGTAATACCTCGGCGAAAATCAAAACAATCACGGTCATGGCGATAGTGGCATATAAAATGCCAGCTTCACCAAATTCCACCACAAACAGGGCTGTAGCAAGGCTGGAAGCGGCAATATTGACAAAGTTATTGCCTAAAAGTATGGATGCCAACATACGCTCTGGGCGATCGAGCAAGGCTTCGGCATATTTGGCGCCTCTGTGACCATTTTTGCCTAAAATGCGTAAGCGAACCCGCCTAGCACGGGTCAAAGCGGTCTCTGAGCCTGAGAAAAAGGCAGATAAGAGCAATAAAAGTAATAATAGACCCAAGATAATGGGCAAAGAAAATTCAGAAAATGTCATTTTTAAGGTGTATTAAATAAGATTTTGAATCAATTTGACGCCAAAGTACGCCAACATCAACGAAATATAAGCAAACAAGACCATTTTACTCGCTCGCTGGTGATGCCAAGCTGCTTTTTTGCGAAAGTGAAACAAGACCAATAACACTGCCCAAGCAAACAATGACAACAACACTTTGTGATTCAATAAAGCAAAGTGTGCCATTTCTAACCATTGCCAGAATAAACCTGTCAAAATGCTCAAGCCCAGCAACCAAATAGACCAACGCACATGGGCAAACAAGTGATTCCCAATGTCCATCAATGAAGGCATGGCTTGCACCAAAAAACCAAGCTTCTTTTGCTTCAAAGCATGATCCAACATCAATTGCATACAAGCATACAATGCCGCCATCGTCAGCATCGCATAACCTGCTAACGATAATAATAAATGCCCTGTCGCCAGAAAAGAACTTGCCTCAATCCACAATTCGCTTTGGGTATGGGGCAAAAAAGGCAAGATCAACAAGGGAAGTGCGGTTAAAGGCAGCAATAATAGACCTAAACCACGCACACCATGTTGCCACATGCCGATAAGATATAAGTTTTGTACTAAAATCGTGGTGAAACCTGCAACGGTAGTTAAGGTGAGTATCAAGCCTGTTGCGCCAATAAAGCCATGTTCTAAAATGGCAAATAGCGTACACAAAATCGACATACCAACACTTAAACTGATGTTACGCTGATGTCGAGAAGGCTGCTCTGGCGAACGCATTGCCAAGACAATCTGCCATGTCGCCAGCAAAGAAAAAATTGCCGCGCTTATAAATAATAGATGTGAAATCATTAGCGACTTCTAACCAAGTTGAGCCGAGTAAGCAATAGCACTTGCATATTAAGCCTCTTCTTATCACCCTTTGCCTACTTTTACCGATACGACAGGGGCAAATATGGCGGACAAAATGAGTGTGACTAGCAAGATATTGATATATATGGTAGCAGGACTACTGGTGGGCAGCCTCATCAATGCCACTGCCGCCCATACTGCATGGGTGCAAGATTATTTGGTCTTTGGTTTATTTCATGTAGTTGGGGCGATGTTCATCAGTATGCTCAAAATGCTGGTCGTTCCCTTGGTCACATTCTCGCTGATTTGTGGTGTGTGTGGCATTGGTGACATTGGCAAACTTGGTCGCGTTGGCGGCAAAGCCTTTGCTTTATTTATGCTGACTACCGCACTTGCCATCACCTTGGCCATCACCTTAGCCACTTTGTTCGCCCCTGGTGCAGGTTTTGAGCTGGCAAGCGCCTCCACAAGTGCGTTCACTGCGCCCCAAGCCCCCCCACTCTCTCAAGTCTTCATTGATTTGATTCCAAGCAACCCTGTTGCAGCTTACGCAGAGGGTAATATGTTACAAATCATCTTTTTCACTATTTTATTCGCGGTCTGTATTTTGATGATTGGTGAAAGAGGTCAGGTTATCATTGATTTGGTGGAAAGGCTGAATGATGTGATGATGCAAGTGGTTAATGTAGTGATGCATCTTGCACCGATTGGTGTGTTCGCTTTGATGGCGAAGACATTTTCTTTGCAGGGCTTGGATATCATTATCCCTATGTTGGGTTATTTCGGGGTCTTGGTCTTGGCTTTACTCTTGCACCTCACAGGCACTTTAATGTTGCTCTTAAGAATATTAGGCAGAGTCAACCCTTTAATATTCCTGAAAAAGATGCGCACCGCGCAAATCTTCGCTTTTAGTACATCAAGCTCCAATGCCACGATTCCAGTCACCCTTACCAGTGTAGAAAAGAAACTCGGCGTAGACAATTCCACCGCCTCATTCATCGTACCTTTTGGTGCAACCATCAACATGGACGGCACTGCGATTATGCAAGGCGTAGCAACAGTTTTCATCGCCAATGTCTATGGCATTGACTTGGGGCTTACGGGTTATCTTACCGTCATTGCGATGTCGGTATTGGCATCTATTGGTACAGCAGGTGTGCCGGGTGTAGGGCTGATTATGTTGGCCATGGTCTTTAATCAAGTGGGGCTTCCTGTTGAGGGAATTGCTTTGATTATTGGTGTGGATAGGCTGCTTGATATGATTCGTACTGCTGTGAATGTGACAGGTGATGCAGCGATTACCACGATTGTTGCCCGCAGTGAAAAAAGCATTGATATGGATGTTTTTAACGACCCCAATGCAGGCGCAACCGAACAAGATATCAATATGCCATCTGTACAAGGAGCAAAATAATGCCTATTTACCGTTCTAGAACCACCACCGCAGGCAGAAACATGGCAGGAGCGCGTGCGCTTTGGCGTGCTACGGGTATGAAAGATGATGATTTTGAGAAGCCTATTATTGCGGTTGTGAACTCATTTACCCAATTTGTGCCAGGGCATGTGCATTTGAAAGACATAGGGCAAATGGTGGCGCGTGAGATTGAAGCTGCGGGTGGTGTTGCCAAAGAGTTTAATACGATTGCTGTCGATGATGGTATTGCTATGGGGCATGGTGGTATGTTGTATTCATTGCCTAGCCGTGAAATTATTGCTGATTCTGTTGAATATATGGTCAATGCACATTGTGCGGATGCGATGATTTGCATTTCTAACTGCGATAAAATTACACCAGGGATGTTGATGGCAGCGCTTAGATTGAACATTCCTGCTGTATTTGTTTCTGGCGGCCCTATGGAAGCAGGCAAAGTCACCATCAATAATCGTGAGCGACACCTTGATTTGGTGGATGCTATGGTGATGGCGGCAGATGAGAATGAATCGGATGAAGATGTCGCTGCAGTGGAGCGCTCTGCTTGCCCAACGTGTGGTTCATGTTCGGGTATGTTTACTGCCAACTCCATGAATTGCCTTGCCGAAGCTCTTGGGCTTGCCTTGCCAGGAAATGGTTCATTATTGGCGACCCATGCCGATCGTAAAGAGCTGTTTTTAGAAGCTGCGCGTACGATTGTCAGCATTACTAAGCGTTATTATGAAGAAGATGATGCATCTGTATTGCCACGCTCTGTGACTACATTTAATGCTTTTGAAAATGCTATGGCGCTGGATATTGCGATGGGTGGCTCTACCAATACCGTGTTGCACTTATTGGCTTGTGCGCAAGAAGCGGAAGTTGATTTCACCATGCAAGACATTGACCAGATGAGTCGTAAAGTACCCAACTTATGTAAAGTCGCGCCTGCTGTGCAGCATTATCACATGGAAGATGTGCATAGAGCAGGTGGTGTTATGAGTATTTTAGCGGAATTGGATAGAGGTGGTTTGATTCATCGCGGCGAAACTACCGTACACAGCCCTACATTGGGCGAAGCCTTGGATGCCAATGACGTGGTCAATGAAAGCAATACGGTTGCGCGTGAAATGTTCCGTGCTGCACCGGGCGGCATTCCTACCCAAGTTGCATTCTCGCAAGCAGAACGTTGGAAAACATTGGATACCGACCGTGAAAATGGTTGCATTCGCAGCATGGAAAATGCCTACTCTACAGAAGGCGGTTTGGCAGTATTGTTTGGCAATATTGCAGAACGCGGCTGTATCGTCAAAACTGCTGGTGTGGATGAATCCATTTGGAAGTTTACGGGCATTGCGCGTGTCTTTGAATCCCAAGATGATGCGGTATCAGCGATTTTAAACGATAAAATCAAAGCAGGTGACACGGTTGTCATTCGTTATGAAGGCCCTAAAGGTGGACCGGGCATGCAGGAAATGCTGTACCCCACTTCATATTTGAAATCCAAAGGTATGGGTAAAGTATGTGCCTTGTTAACTGATGGTCGTTTTTCTGGCGGCACATCAGGTTTATCCATTGGTCATGCAAGCCCTGAAGCTGCTGAAGGTGGAGCGATTGCTTTGATTGAAGACGGCGACACCATTGAAATTGATATTCCAAATCGAACGATCAACCTAAGTATTTCCGATGCTGATTTAGCGAATCGTCGCACAGCAATGCAGGCCAAAGGCAAAGATGCTTGGAAACCTGTAGGCCGAGTACGCGCTGTATCCAAGGCACTTTGGGCTTATGCAGCACTGACGACTTCTGCAGATAAAGGCGCAGTGCGTGATTTGGAGCAGTTGAAATAAAATGATATTCGATACCCTGAAAAAGCTGTTTTCAACAGCAGAAAAGCAAGACTCAACAAGCAACAAAGATGAAAATAAAGATATTGCGTTGGCTGTAACGGCTATCATGCTGGAAATCATGTATATTGATGATAAACATGAAATCAGCGAGCAACAACACATCATTGCCGCCATTACAAAGCGGTTTCAGCTTGAGCATGATGAAATGGAAATATTGATGCGTGATGCCAAAGTTGCCCAACATCAAGCCACTGATTTCCATCAGTTTACCTCGCGCATCCAAGAGCATTATAACACCGAAGAACGGATTGAATTTCTACAAGAGCTGTGGTCCATCGCCATGGTAGATGGTCATATCGACCCTTATGAGGAGCAACTTATTCGCCGCATTGCCAATTTAATTGGCGTTTATCACGGTGAGTTTATCCAAGCTAAAATACAGGCTAAACGTCAACTACCACCGACTTCACCCCTGTAATATAGCTTACAAGTATGTTTAAAATATAACAGCGGCAGCCCCCCAGCTTTCCAGATAGTTGAGCGGCTCTTCTCCATATTGCTTATCTGTACTTATCATACTGCTGTTCAATCCAAAGCTTGGCGAATCATTTTACTCAATTTTTCCACGGTAAATGGCTTGTCCAAGCGTTTGATTTTATCCACATCGCTCAACTCAGCACCCAATACACGTTCTGCAGAGTGATCGTTTTCATAACCTGTTGCAAAGAAGATATTGATATCTTTATCCATGGTTAACATATGCTGCGCGGCTGTTAACCCATCCATTTCAGGCATCACAATGTCCATAATTACCAAATCAATGCCTTCGCCTTGCTCAGTATAAGTTTGAACCGCCTCTAAACCATTGCGAGCTTCAATCACCTTATAACCCAATATATGCAACACATCCTGATGTGCATCACGCAAGCTATCATCATCATCTACGAGCAAAATAGTTTCACCTTTGCCCTGTAAACTGCTGCCTACTCTATGCTTAGGCAACGCAAGTGCTGGCACCTGCGCTAGGGGCAAATAAATATGAAAAGTACAACCCTTGCCAAGCTCACTCTCCACCTCAATCACCCCCTGATGCGACTGGATTGCCCCATAACACATCGCCAAACCCAGACCTGTGCCCTCGCCAATTTGTTTGGTGCTAAAAAACGGATCAAAAACATGCGCCAATTGCTCTTGTCCAATGCCCATACCATTATCGCGTATCGACAAATATATCCATT
>JAUZQU010000206.1 GCA_030950835.1 Mariprofundaceae bacterium
AACCTATCTGACTACGTTAAAGATTAATGTCCGCGTGGGTCATCCTTTTCAACTGTATCTTTACCCAGCACTTTATATACGGGACAGTGGCTTGTTGCACCTGTGAATATCAATACCACAGCAACAGCAATCAAAATATAACCAACAGCTCCATCAGGACCAAGCCAACCAACAAAAAACAAAGCAATACCAAATACCACTCTTAAAGCACGATCTACACTTCCTACATTTTCAAGCATCATCACCCCTCCTCAAAGTTTCCTCAAGCGCAAAGCACCTTCATATCACATGCTATGAAGAAAGTTCTGCATAAGTCATACATAGTGCAGCTTGTATTCATCATACCCCAACTCTACGTTGGCGATTCTAAATATTCCGCAGCAGCGGCTTCACCCAAACTTATCCAAAGCTTGCTTGAATCGAAGCATAACAAAGAAGTTCACTTTGCCAATCAATTTCAACCTTTTAAGCTGTAAACGACTTGCCGCAGCCACATTCGCCTGTTTTGTTCGGGTTATTGAACACAAAAGCAGCAGATAACAAGTCTTGCTGATAATCAATGTGCAAACCTTTGATAGCTTGCTCATAAAACTGCTCAGCAACATAAATGCGTACACCATCAAACTCAGCACTTAAATCGTCGGAGTGGGCTTCATGTTCATAACTCAAAATATATTCCAAACCCGAGCAACCTGACTCTTTCAAAGACAAGCGCACAGCTTGTTGACCTGATTCATTTAATTTATGCTTAAACTGTTGGATGGCGGCGGCTGTAAGTTGAACTTCTGCTTGTTTCATGTCGATACCCTCAATGCTTTTGGAATACTAAAATGTACATCTTCTTCAATGGTTTTCAGGTGTTGTACAATGCTTTTATCGTGTTGGGTAAGCAGCTCAACCACTTCTTGAATCAAGACTTCAGGAGCAGATGCTCCAGCGGTAAGACCAATGCTGGCATGGTTTTCTAGCATTTCTGCGGTAATCGCGGCTGCATTCTCAATCAAATAGGCCTTACAGCCTTCTTTTTCTGCAACTTCACGCAAGCGATTGCTATTCGAAGAGTTTAAAGAGCCTACGACCAACACCACATCGCATTGTGCCGCTAAGTCTTTGACTGCCATTTGCCGATTACTGGTAGCATAACAAATGTCTTCTTTGGTTGGTCCTTGAATTAAAGGGAAACGTGTTTGCAAGGCTGCAATCACATCTTTGGTATCATCCACACTTAATGTAGTTTGGGTCACAAAAGCAAGTTTACTTTCATCCTGCACCTGCAAACTAGGCACATCTTCAGGCTCAGACACCAACACTACCGCCCCTTCAGGCGCTTGCCCCATCGTCCCCTCTACTTCGGGATGCCCTGCATGACCAATCAAGATGATTTGATCACCATTGGCATAATGGCGCAACAGTTCCAAATGTACCTTGGTCACCAAAGGGCACGTCGCATCCATCACCCTTAATCCACGTTTTTTACCTTTTTCTTGTACGGATTTACTCACCCCATGTGCTGAAAAAATAAGCAAAGCACCATCAGGCGCATCCGAAACACCCTTAATGAAAATCGCACCTTTTGCCTTCAAATCTTCCACTACATGTTTGTTATGTACAATTTCATGGCGCACATACACAGGCGCACCAAAGACTTCCAGCGAACGCTCGACAATCTCAATCGCCCGCTCTACACCCGCACAAAAACCGCGTGGCTGGGCTAAAAATACAGATTTAGGTTGCAAAGTGATGGTCTGTTGCTGCATTTGGCACATCCTTAGTTTAGAATAGCGCACTATACTAACAAAAAAAGACACGAGGTGATACCATGGCTGATTATACGTTGAATGTTGGAGATAAAGCTCCTTTGGATTTGCAAGTCGCAGTGTACCCAGAAGCCAAGTTTAAACTGGATGATTTAAGTGGGCAGTGGGTGATTGTTTATTTTTATCCCAAAGATAATACTTCAGGTTGCACCACTGAATCTTGTGAATTTCGCGATGCTTTGCCTGACTTTGGTGCTGCCAATGCGGCGATTGTGGGTGTAAGCCGTGATTCAGTGAAGTCCCATGCTGGTTTCACTGAAAAACAAAGTTTAAACTTTCCTTTGATTTCTGATGAAGATGAAACATTTTGCAAAGCCTTTGATGTGATTCAAGAAAAGATGAATTATGGCAAGACATACATGGGCATTGAGCGCTCAACATTTATCATCAACCCTGATGGTGTGGTGGTTGAAACATGGCGTAAAGTACGCGTTCCTGAGCATGTAGCTAAAGTGTTGGCGCGTTTGCAAGCGTTGCAAGCTTAAAATATGTTGCAAGGCAAACGTATCTTGCTTGGCATTGGTGGCGGCATTGCCGTTTACCGTGCGGTAGAATTGATGCGTTTGCTGATCAAACAAGGGGCAACAGTGAAGTGTGTGATGACCAAAGCCGCGCAAGCTTTTGTCACCCCTTTAACTTTTGAAGCGCTGTCTGGGCAAAAGGTACACCATGATTTGTTTGACCTGACCCAAGATCACGG
>JAUZQU010000207.1 GCA_030950835.1 Mariprofundaceae bacterium
CTCCTACACACTATTAAAAAATACTTCTTACAACTTTATCTGGAGCCCAGGGCGAGAATTGAACTCGCGACCTCATCCTTACCAAGGATGTGCTCTACCCCTGAGCTACCTGGGCAATCTAGCGCAGCCCTTTTTCAAAACACCGACCAACCAATATACGGCATCAAGCCATGCAAATTGGAGCGGGTAGCGAGAATCGAACTCGCATCATCAGCTTGGAAGGCTGAGGTTCTACCATTGTACCATACCCGCAAAGCCAAAGATGCTCAGAGACATCTCTTACAACATGGTGGAGAGGGGTGGATTCGAACCACCGTAGGCGGAGCCAGCAGATTTACAGTCTGCCCCATTTAGCCACTCTGGAACCTCTCCCTACCTTCATTGAGCCACAAACTACATGATTCAACTTCAAAAGACATACAAACGCTTATCACAAGCACATCGTACATCCATTCTAAAACTGGAGCCGGCAACAGGAGTCGAACCCGTGACCTGCTGATTACAAATCAGCTGCTCTACCAACTGAGCTATGCCGGCTTTTCAAAACACTACCTCCAACAACTAGAGCAGTGAATTGACGGCGCACTTTAAGAATGCGAAAGAAATATGCAAGCAATAATTTCAATGTGGCTAAATCACACTTAAGAAAGATCAGTCTAAACCTACTAACTTGTTGTTTAAAATCATTATTAAACCTACTTTATATCAACTCTTCAATCGCAAATCATTTTACCCATCAACACATCTTTTTTATCATCACAACAGCTTGTCCGCATGATCAAGCATCGCATTCATAGGATAATCAGTATAGCGTGCGGCGCGTTGAAAATGTATTTTTCGGAGGCTTTCATGGGGAAACGTGTTTGTATCATTGGCGGCACAGGTTTTGTTGGGCGAGCCGTTGCACAACAATGCCTTGATGCGGGTTATGCCGTCACTGTCACCACAAGACACCCTGCCCGCGCCCGCGATTTATTGATTAAAGGCATTCGTATCATTAAAATCGACATTACAACAGGCAAAGGTCTGAGCGATGCGGTGCAACATTGCGACTGTGTCATCAATCTGGTCGGTTTATTGTTTGAATCAGGTAAAAACACCTTTGCAGCCGCCCATCAACAAGGTGCTGATCATGTCATTCAAGCATGTCAGGCTGCCCATGTCCCTCAGTTATTACACATGAGCGCCTTGTTGGATCAAGAGTCCGCCCAACATAGTCAATACGCCAGCAGCAAAATCGCGGCGGAACAAGCCGTGCAATCATCTGGTTTACAATGGTCTATTTTCCGTCCATCCCTTATTTTTGGTGCTAAAGATTCTTTTTTAATGCGTTTCAAAAACCTGTCCACATTTGGTCCTTTTTTACCTGTGATTGCTGGCAACACACGTTTCCAACCCATTTGGGTTGACGATGTTGCCCGCGCTTTTGTTTTAAGCATCAACAACAAACTTACCCATCAACAAACCTACACCCTTGCAGGCAGTGAAGTGTATAGCTTCAAAGAACTACTGACACTTTGGATGTCTGCCTTAGGGCGTTGCCGCTTATTATTAGCTGTGCCCCATGTTGCCGCCACATTCCTGAGTCTAGTCTCCAAATTATTGCCCACACCATTACTTACCTCGGATCAACTCAAATTATTACAATTCGATAACATCGCCCAAGGACAAGCCTTTCCCGCTTTATTTGGTCAAACCACCCCCTTCGCCAGTTTATTACCCAAACTCGCCAAGGATAATCAATCTCAATACCTGCAACACCAACTTGATGACGCACGCACGCGTTATCGTCAGTCTTAACACATGGAATTTTCACTCTCTTCCTCTGCCCTTGTTTTACTCACCGCCACCTACTTCTTAGGTGCCATTCCTTTTGGTTTACTGTTTGCCAAGTGGTTAACCGGCAAAGATCCACGCGAACACGGTAGCGGCAATATCGGTGCTACCAACGCTTTGCGCACTGGTGGCAAAACAGTAGGCATTTGCACTTTGCTTGCGGATATTGTCAAAGGTGTGTTACCAGTGTCTTTAGCGATATACATGGGTTTCCATGAATTTGAAATCGCCTGCATCGCTTTAACTGCATTTTTAGGGCATATTTTTCCAGTTTACCTCAAATTCCAAGGTGGGAAAGGTGTTGCAACCATGTATGGCGTACTCATTCCATGGTTGCCTTGGGTGGCAGTGCTTTCATTCATCATCTGGTTCATCACCTTCAAAAGCACACGTTTTGTCGCCCTTGCCTCGATATTGGCTGGCGCAGCCCTACCTTTATTCGCTTGGTTACTCAACAGCAGCAGCGAAGCATGGATAAGCTGTTTCATTTTAGCCAGCATCATGATTGTTCGGCACTGTACAAATATTCAACGCCTCATCGCCGGCACAGAGCCTCAAACAGGCGGTGAAAAAAAGGGGTAACATTCAGGCTATACGATGTTAAAATCCCCATACAAAAGCCTATGCTGGATCATCGTTATCAGCTTGGTTTCACTGCTTTCCCTATATGTTTTCAGCCACACACTTAGCCATAAACTCATCCACAGCGCCCTGCATCAAGCTGGTTTTTACAACATCAGCTTAAGCAGCCAACGCCCCAACTTGACCAGCTGGACGATTCCTTCACTTCGCGCAGAAAATAAACAATTCAGCTTTCATTTTCAGCACATTGCACTGCACTACAGCATCAGTTCACTACTCTCTGGTAAAATACAACAGCTCCATATCCAACAAGCCCATGTTCGTCTTTTAAAACCCAGCACCTCAGCAATCAACAATACCAAAACCACTCCCTCTACCTCATCAAAACCCTCATCAAAGCCCTCCTCATTAAGCTCTCTACCTGCCAGACTTTGGTTAGACCTACCCATCTCACAACTTGATATACAACAGTTTACCTTGGATATATATGCCACCCCTGCCCTACACCTTCTCGGTGAGATACACATGGATAAACAACAACTTCAAGCCCAGCTAACTCACCAACAACTCGGGCAAACCAACATCTCCATACACACCCAACTGCATCGCTCTGGCAAACTTGAAATCCGCATCACCAACCACGAGCAAGACATACTATCTTTACACATGCAGCTTGATGCTAAGTTGGAAACCCAGCAACAACACTGGTTCATACAAGGAAAAGCAGACATCCATATCCAACCACTTCTGCGTCTATTGAACCCGTGGCTCGCTTTAGAAAAACCACTGCAAACCAGCGGGAACATGCAAGCCCAATGGCAAATCAAACTGCCCTTACAACAACCCCTACAAAACTTCAGCGCATCCATCCAAACATCAGGATATATGCAACTCACTGCAGCAAACCTACCCTTACAACATATCAGAGCAGGGCTTCAAAGCAGTTTGACGTGCAAGCATACGCTGTGTGACTGGCAATTTTTAGAGCAAAACCAGCTTACTGCACATCTAGCCACCCCATCGACCCCCATACCCATCCACATCAACATTGCCACACCGCTACAAGGGAAAATATCATGGCTGAACCAGCTTATTACCGCATCCATTCAGTCGGGAAAACTAGCATTATCCCCTATCCAGCATGAACAGTTCAGCAGCCAAACAATCCATGTTCAACCACGCATAGCAGTGAAAAAACAGGGTGATAAATGGTCATTACAACCAAGTAAAATCCAAGCCGAAATTGAGGCAGTCACATGGCAAGAAAACACTTTCAGCACCCCTTCATTATTGTTATATATACATCAGCAAGGCAAACAAATCCAGGCGTATATCCATAGTAAAGATGTTCTTTTTCGCCACTTTGACAACCAAAGTATACACAGTAGCATCGATCTACACATACAAAATAGTCCCCAATATGCCAAGGCTGACCTGCACATCCAAACCATCAACCCAGCACTCCATATCCAAGCCAATCTCAGCCAACAATGGCAGCAGATGTCAGGCAAACTCAATATCACACTGCAACCCTTCACCTTCTCCAACGACAACAACCTTGCCCAACTTTTCTCTCCAACACCTGCTTGGGGCATCCATGCAGGTACAGCAAACATCAACAGTGCTGTTCACTGGCGGCAAGGCAAGGTTCAACATCATCAAAGCCGCGTCCAACTGCAAGCCTTAGCTGGGCACGTCAAAGACACCTATTTCTCGAACCTGAACACTGACCTACAACTATATGGCGATGCCCAACACATCCAAAGTCAACCCAGTTCTTACCTGCACATCCAACACATCAATGCTCAACTTCCCATGCAAAACGTACGCAGTAACATCACCTTTTCCTTACCCTTCAACCCAACATCTTCTACTCAAAACAAACCTCAACTACAATTGTCTCAATTCCACATCGGCTTGCTTGGTGGCAACATCACAGCCCCCACCATTACCATTGATCTCAACAAGCAAGAAAACCCCTTCCAAGTCCATATTGAACATATTGACCTCAATAAAATCATGGAACTACGCCAACAAGATGATATCTACGCCTCTGGAAGTTTAAGTGGCAAGCTGCCTTTTCGCTGGACAAAACAAGGTTTAATTTTGGTTGATGGCATTTTAAAGACCAGTAAAAAAGGTGGTATCATACGTTATCAGCCTGACGATTCAGTGCATCGCATGGCTGCCGATAACAGCAGTGTACAAGTCATACTTGATGCCTTTGGTAATTTTCACTATCAAACCCTGCAAAGCACACTCAATTACCAGCCAAATGGTCTTATGTTGGCCCACATCAGGCTCTCTGGCAGCAATCCTGACTTCCATCAAGGACAAAGCATACAGCTCAACCTCAATATCGAAGAAAACATCCTACAATTGATACGCAGCCTGCAAATCGCAGGTAAAGTAGGCGATAAACTCGATGAACGTGTACAAAAGTCGTGGCAAAAGTAGCTGGTCTTTTGCTGTGCTGTAGACTACAGTCGGTGACAATGATGAAGGAAGGAAGTGTGTTATGCGAAGTGTATTCAGCCTCTTTTTGGCATGTTCTATCTTAAGCGCTTGCCAACCTGTGGTCAGAGTTGAAGCCCCCAGCAAACCCATTACCATCAATCTCAACGTCAAAATCGAGCATGAAATCAGCGTAAGGGTCGAAAAAGATCTGGAAGCCATGTTCGCTGATGATAGCGACTTATTTTAATCGAGGTATATACCATGACATTGAACCTGAAAAACTATGCTCGCGCCATCTTTCTCTTGTTATCCTTCACCCTATATATCAGTGCCGCACATGCCATCACGCTTCAAGAAGCCAAAAGCAGTGGTGCAGTTGGTGAGCGGGGAAATGGTTATATTGGTATCGTGGCACAAAGTAGCCCTGCTATTCAAGCTTTGGTGAAAAAAGTCAATCAACAGCGTAAAAGTAAATACCAAAACATTGCCAAGTCCAACAATACTACTTTAAAAAGCATTGAAACCCTTGCTGGCAAAAAAACCTTGCAAAAAACTCCCTCTGGGCAGTTTATCCAAAAAAGTGGGCGCTGGTTAAAGAAATAGTCAGCGCAAGATTTTCCACTTTTAGTCTACCCTCAAAAATAAAAAAGGGCGATAGCCCCGTGAAACAAGAGCTTAACCCTGATTATATCACTTATCGCTCAAGGTTCATGTTGGCAGCGACTAAAAGAGCACTCTTCTCTTGTAGGAACCGCACATTATAATCCGATTGCAGTCTTAAAACCCATATCCAAGGTTCAACTTCATCGCGCCTTGATCACTCGCCGTTGTTCAACATGGCATACCGCTTAACCGTGAGCCTATTCATCAGTGCGGGAGATAAAAACACGCAAACAAGACCTTACCCTTTATTCGTCAACCAGCATTCAAGCTTTTGCGTAATATCAAATAACCGACAATGCCTGATGCTACCGAACCCAACACAATACCAATGCGCTCATCAAACAATAAGTTCACACCTGTGCCTTCGAATGCTAAAGA
>JAUZQU010000208.1 GCA_030950835.1 Mariprofundaceae bacterium
ATAACGCCGTCTGTGCCGCAAATCATCTTTGGTAAGCAGCATTTGGGCGACCACAAGCCCTTGTTCGGAAAAGGCTTGTTGGTAGGCATGCATCAACATGGGTTGCCCAATGGCAGCGGCAGCTTGTTTTTCATGCACATTTAAATGTTTATCCAACCAACCCAGCTGCACACGCCCCAGTGCCACAGCACCAGAGGAAACCAAGCAGACTTGTATACCTTGTTGTTGTAAGGCATGAATATCGCTGGCAAGGCGTTGTATCATGGCGGTATGGATGCCATCTTTGGGGTCAGCCAGCAGCGAGCTGCCGACTTTTAACACCATGCGACGGCTATGTTGTAGGTCAGCGCGATGCTTCATCATCATAAAGACCGGGTTCAACCTCAATTTCAGGCACATCAAGGCGCGTGGTAACAGGTTTTTCTATCTCATCGGCGTGTTCAAGTTCATATTTACGAATGCGCACGACCTCTGCATATACATCGCGTAAAAGCTGGGTAATCCCCTCGCCGCTGACCGCAGATACAGGATAAGTGTCCAAGTTATAGGGCTTGATTTCTTCTAATACCAAGGCGCGTAATTCATCATCCAAAGCGTCCATTTTATTGAGAACCAACAGTCGTTTCTTGCTGGTTAAAGTCTCACCATAACCAATCAACTCACCTTCGATTTCTTGAATCTGAGCGCTAATGCTGGTGCCTTCAGGGTGAGCAACATCTACAATATGCAGCAGTAAACGTGTGCGCTCGACATGTTTTAAAAAGCGATGTCCAAGCCCTTTACCCTCGTGCGCACCTTCAATCAAACCTGGAATATCAGCGATGACAAAACCATCCCCATCATCCATGAATACCTGCCCTAAAGATGGGGCTAAGGTGGTAAAAGGGTAGTCGGCTATTTTGGGTCTAGCATTGGATACTCTTGAAATAAAAGTAGATTTTCCAGCATTGGGTAAACCGACAAGCCCAACATCGGCCATCATTTTCAGCTCTAAGAGACAAATGCCTGCCTCTCCTGCCATGCCAGGCTGGCAATAGCGTGGTGCTTGGTTGGTGCTGGTAGAAAAACGGGCGTTTCCCTGCCCGCCAATGCCACCCTTAGCGACTATAGAAGATATACCATCTTCGGTTAAGTCTGCTAATAATTCACCTTCTTCATTCCGAATAACCGTGCCTACGGGCACAAATATTTCAATGTCTTTGCCCATGCGACCATGGCAATTGCTACCCTTGCCTTTGGTGCCATTTTCAGCAATCACCCGCTTGCGTAAATACAACTCTTGTAAGGTGTTTCTATCGCGGCTTGCGGTAAAAATAACGTGCGCCCCACGACCACCATCGCCACCATCAGGCCCGCCTTTGGGGATATACTTCTCACGGCGAAATGAAGACGCACCACCACCGCCATTTCCCGCTCGTACTTCAATTTTCACTTCATCAATAAAACGCATTTTCCAGCCTCTAATTCGTACTCGTCATCAACGCACATGACCTATTCAGAGGGCAATGTTACTCTTATTTGAGCGCAACTAAAGAGTCGCGTAAGGCTAGGCTTGGACTGGAGGGTGAAAAGGGTTACAGATAGTCTGCTAATTGCATAGGATCATCGACTACTTTCCAAGACGCTGCACCTGCACCTAGGGTGAGTTCTTCCCATTGTTTCAAACGTTTAAAGTACTTTTCAGGATTGCGATTGTCTGACCGCAGTTTGATAACGTTGGTTGCAATCACGTGAATACCTGTCAAGTCAGGCATGCGACCCCGAATGGTGTCTACATTCAAATCTTCTACCATATCAGAAAAGATGACGATATTCTTGGTCAGCGAAGGCTGTGCTCCCAGTGTTTGGGCAGCTTGGTATATGGCACCAGATATGTCAGTATGATTAGAGGGACGTGCATGTTTTGCAAATGTATCAATCTTTGATGCCATCATGGTTTTCATGCTGTTGGCCTGAGAAGGACGTGAGGGCAAAGTACCCTTGATGATCACTTCCTCATTGCTGAAGCTGCGGCTGGAAATCTTCGCAACAGCAATAAAGTCGTTGGTCTGCGACTTGATAAGTGCAAACTTAGCAGCTTGCGTACATTTTTTAAGTTGCTTGAAGTAGGTGCCTGAAATGTCTATCAAAATATATGATGACTTACTCGCCTCACCAGCACTTTGGCAGCCTGCTAAAAGTATAATGAGGGATAAGCAGCATAGCTTGAACATCTTCATGTGTGGGCTTCCTTTTTAAATAAGTGGTAGGTACGTTTGCCTAAACGCTCAAGAAACAGCCAGAAGAAAATAATGAGATCGTATGCTGCAATTAAAATGTTTAATACTAAACGTAATATTTGGCTTAATAAGCGTAGTAAGAAACCTAAGCAACGTAATATGGCTGCCCAAATATATTGCCCGATAATACGTACAACATTGAATAGTATTTCCATAGGCAAAGCGACAAACGCTAAGATTAAAGGAATGATAAAACCAATGGTTGCTTGCACTAACATAGGGCCCATGCCAGTAAATGAGTCACTGTTGTCGATGCTTGCAACACCCTCCCCAATTAGCAGCTGCATAGTTGCTTGGTCACCAGCAATAAGCTCTTCGCGCAATAGCGCTAAGCCTGCTTCCACACTTGCTAATGACAAAAGTAAGCCGCCCGTGATGATGGCCACTTTTTTACGCATTTCGTTATCCCAGCGCTCAACACTTGGTAATAAATGCGACAAACCTAATGCCTCCATGAAGAATACACCTGTGGCTAGCTCCAACATAATAATCATCACAGCACCCATTTGGGCGACCTCCATACCCATGATAAGGCCGCCGCCGCCCACGATTTCAGAGAGAGGTCGCTCAATAAGGAAAAAGTTAAAAATAGAGCCGCCAATAGCGATAAGGACAAAAAACAAAGCAATGGCAAAACGTGTTAAAATAGACTGGTTGGCACTGCGTAAGGTTAAGTTATCATTATCTCTATATGCATAGTATGCATCGATTTTCTTGTCTATATTCTTAGAGCTATTATTGACTTCCTCTACAGTCTTTTGCATCGAATGCAGTGATTTTTTTAATGCGAGTAGAGGTTTATTTTGTTTGCTGAGCGTTTTCATGCGTTGTTTAGATTCTTTTTTGAAGAGTGACTGGTGTGCGCTAAGATCTTTAGTGAGCCGCTTTTCAATCTTACCAATACTCTTACCTACTTTTTTGGCTTCATTGCTACTGATGCCGACTTTATCTGTGTAGGTGGACAACTCTCCTTGTAGCCAAGAAAGCTGGGCGCTATTACCACTTTTGACTGGTACTTTGGCACTTTCAAAATCCTTGTCTAAAGATTCAGTGAGAGAACTTGCTTCATGTTGTAAGCTGGGAAACTGACTTAAGTGCCTATCGATACGACAGGCGAGTTTACTGTCTTCTTTTTCAATATCTCGTTCTTGTTCGCGTAAAAAATACTCAGTGGCAAGCTCTTGGGCGCGTTTTTGCGCATTCCTAGCATGCTCAAACAAATAACGCCCCATATTATGTTTAAGTTTAGCGGTTGCCAGCAAGGTGCGTTGCAGTAAATTGTGTACCCAAAACCGTGCCATGACAAGCACAAATGATGCCATAAGATATAGCACCAACCATGATAAAGGCTCATTATCAGGAAATAGAAGTAACATTTGTAAAATATTTTGACTTGGCATGATACACCTCTTATAATTTTTAAAACGCCGTCATCTTAATTAAATTAAATTTATAAGTAAACCTTCCTGAGGTTCTGATAAATACAGGGGATTGACCAGATACGAAGGGTTATTGCTGAGGCAAGATGTCAATATTATCACAGCTACTTTTACGGATATTATCTGGCAATTTTCGATATTGAAAAGTAATATGTGACTTTGACTTCAGTTTTCATATTGTGAAGTGACGGAGGGAATGGAAATCATGGACACAAGCAACAAAACGACAAACGCAGTCCAAAAAACGGTGTTGGACAATGGTTTAACCGTTGCCAGCAACCATATGCCTGATGCGCAAAGTGTGGCGATTGGGATTTTTGTCAATGTGGGAAGTCGTGATGAAGACATCCCTCAGGCGGGCATTTCCCATGCCTTAGAACATATGGTTTTTAAAGGTGCAGGTGCTTTGGATGTGCATGAACTGGCAGAAAGTTTGGACAATTTAGGTGGCAATGCCAACGCATATACTTCCAAAGAGCGGACGTGTTTTCATCTGCATGTGTTGCATGAAGACTGGCAAACGGGTTTATCTTTGTTGTCGGATATGCTGCTTGAGCCGCGTTTGCCCGAAGAGGAATGGCAGCGTGAACGGGAAGTGATTTTTGCTGAAATGAGCATGGTGGATGATGCGCCTGATGAGTGGGTGTTTGACCAACATGCAGCCCATGTTTATGCCGATCAAGCCATGGGGCGACCTGTGTTGGGTAGCCGAGAAACGTTGAATCAGATGTCGGTGCAGGATTTACGTGATTATTTGAACATGCATTATCGTGGGGCAAATGTGTTGATTGCAGCAGCAGGGCGTATTGAACATGACGACTTGCTGGGAATGGTGCAAGGCAGTGCTTGGTCGCATGGTTTGGCTGCGACCAAGAAGGTGAGGGCGCTTCCTGTTTTCCAGTCTGGTCAATATGACTTGACGAAACCTATGGAGCAAGCTCAAGTGATGGTGTCGTGGTTAGGTCAAGGGGTGAAAGAAGAAGATAAAGCTGTGGCATGGATTGCCAATCAACTGCTGGGCGGCAGCATGAGTTCGTTATTGTTTCGCGAAGTTCGGGAGAAACGTGGCCTGGCTTATGGTATTGGTTCATTTTTATCGTCTTATAGTGATGCAGGTTTGATCAGCATCAGTTGTAGCACCATGCCAGAGCAGTTGCAGCCATGTTTGGCAGTGTTGCGAGAAACGATTGCGGATGTATGCACGCAGATTCCGCAAGGCATGGTAGAGCGGGCGCAACGTCAGTTGACCGTGCAATTTCGCATGGGTATGGATGCTGTGGAAGGTTCGATGTTGCAGTTGGGGGCATTGTTGGATGAAGAGCAGTTGTATTCACCTTTGGAATGGGTGGATAAGGTGAATGCTGTGGAAACAGCACAAGTGCAAGCTTGGTTGCAGCAGTATTTGGCGGCTGATGCAATGTGGACGTTGGCGGTGCCTGAATAAATTTTAAACAAGGGTATAGCCGACATTCCGCACCCAAAAATATCAGTATTAGCATTTAAATATGAACCTAGAAAAGAAGCAGTTTGCCTTTAAAGGGGATGCTCACTGTGACCCCATCGATTCCTGCTACACCTTTTATAAAAGCCGCCAAAATTCCAAAGCGTAACTTGCTCCCGTCTGTGGAGAACAAGCCATCACTGTATAGCCTCC
>JAUZQU010000209.1 GCA_030950835.1 Mariprofundaceae bacterium
CCCAATCATGCATGTTTTCAGTTTCACTGCGTCCATCTTTATAAGCATTTAATACCGCAATACCTGCTTCTGGAGCATGTTTAGCTGGCACCCAATCCGAGGCAAAGGCGAAAGGTTGACCTGCAACACCTGAACCACCCACATGCAGTTGATAATGAGGCACAGGTTGCCCTGCAACCTTTTTCGCCATGCCATGAAAACCCAAATCAGCAATATGATGACGACCACAAGAATGCTGGCAGCCCGATGCTTTGATGGTAATGCCTGCCAACGCTGGATCTTGTTTCAAGTCCACCATCAATGGTTGCAAAGCTTGCGCCAGACCACGGCTGGAAGTAATGCCTAAGCGGCAAGTTTCGGTGCCAGGACAAGCTGTAATATCTGAAATGCCACGCGCAAATGATGTGTAAACATCAGCATTACCCAACATTTCCACCACCGCATCTACTTTTTCAGCTGCCACACCCACAATCACCATGCCTTGCTCAGTGGTCACGCGCAGTTCATCCGTACCACCCAAACGTGCCGCTTTTGCCACCGCTCTACATTGCAGCGGTGTTAAGTCACCACGGAAAATATTCAATAGAATAGACTGTTTACCATCATGTTGGTCCACAATGCCACTCTCGGCAAAGGGCATGGCATCGGTAGGCGTGCGCCAGTTTGCTTCGCTATAACCTGTATCATCTTTATGTGTTGATTCAATCACCGCGCGTTGTTTTTTGTATTCTGCAACAAAACCTTCTGCACCTAATTTCTGCATCACATACTTCATACGCGCTCTAGCACGTTTTTTGCGATCAGAGAATTTGAAGTGAATGCGCATCAAAGCTTCGCCAACGACAAATATTTCTGATTCTTCAATGAATTCTTCCAATAAAATGGCTTGCACAGGCTGCGAAGACAAACCACCAGCTGCCCACACCTTAAAACCAGCTACACCATTTTGATGTGTGGCAATAAAACCAATATCATGCATACCACTCAAACCACAATCGGTATCGCAACCTGAGAATGTAACTTTAAATTTACGCGGAAATTGCTGCGCCAAAGGGTGACGCAAGAAATATTCCGTGAATTTACGCGCATGAACGGTCACATCAGCATGTTCTGCTGGGCATTTTCCTGCCAAAAAACAGGTCGTCACATTGCGCACCGTATTGCCACAGGCTTCACGCGTGGTTAAACCGACATCATCAAGCTTGCGCAAAAAAGGAACAACATCATCGAGTGAAACAAAGTTCACCTGAATATCTTGACGCGTCGTAATATGCGCCACCTTTTCAGGCGTTTCCTTTAAGGTGCCATCTGTTGGCAAACAGCCACCATAAGATTCAGCACATTCACCCAACACTTCAAGCTGAGCAGGTGTCATCACCCCACCAGGAAGCTTGACCCTAAGCATTTGCACGCCTTCTTGACGCTGACCATAAACACCCATTTGTAAACGAAATGGCGTAAAGCGCTCTTCAGCCATCGTTCCAGATTTAAAGGCTTTGTAACCCGCTTCAAACTCATCAACATCACTGGTTTGTGCAAACGTAAATTCAGACATATTTCACCCTCTTTTTATTCAAACATTGAAGCACAAAACATCCATTTCTATAGTAATTCAAGTATGAACATACCTTATCTCGTCATTGCCGCGAAGGCGGCAATCTATCGTACTCAACACGCTTTGCATTGGGTGGATTGCCGCCTTCGCGGCAATGACGGTAAAGGGATACTTGAACTACGATACCATCTCATCGTCGCATCCAGCACCCACAACACTCTCGCTTTTTCCTTAGCGCCTTTGTGGTTAAACCTTATGACTCGCCAAACTTCAATTCACAAGATTGATCATAGGTTACCAGCTCAGTAATCGTAGGATTCTCACCACACAATGGGCAACCAGGATCTTTGCGCAATTTCAACTTCTTCCACTCCATGCGCAAAGCATCAAATACCATCAACTTACCCGACAAAGAATCACCAATGCCCAACAGCTCTTTCACGGCTTCCACAGCCTGAATCGTACCCACTGCGCCTGCCAAAGCACCCAAAATACCAGCTTCAGAACATGATGGAACCAAGCCTGCTGGCGGTGGCTCTGGATACAAACAGCGATAACAAGGCCCTTCTTTATACACATGTGGCTTATACGTCGCTACTTGCCCTTCAAAACGGAACATGGCACCTGAAATCAATGGTTTTTTCTCAAAATAACAAGCATCATTGACCAAAAAACGCGTAGGGAAGTTATCACAGCCATCAATCACCAAATCATATTCACGGATAATTTCACGAATATTGTCTTCGGTCACGAAGTAGTTGTAGGTATTCACTTTTACATCAGGATTTAACTCCTGCATGGTCTGTTTTGCCGATTCAACTTTGGGCAAACCAATACGGCTTTGGTTATGAATAATTTGACGCTGTAAATTCGATGAATCCACCACATCAGCATCGGCAATACCAATTGTACCCACGCCCGCAGCAGCCAAATAATAAGCCACAGGAGAACCCAGCCCACCTGCACCAATCATGAATACTTTGGCATTCAAAAGCGTGGATTGCCCTTCAGCACCGACTTCTGGTAAAATAATATGGCGTGAATAACGCTCAATCTGCTCTTCTGTAAAATCAATCATATGTTTATAACCTTTTTAATAAAACCACAAAATAAATAAACTCTTCGCAACGTTGTGCCTAAAATCTAAACTTCAATGTCTTTAAACAAATCCGTAGAGATATAACGCTCCGCCATAGACGGCAAAATCACCACGATGCGTTTACCCTTCATTTCATCTTGTGCTGCCACACGCAAAGCAGCCACAACCGCCGCACCAGAAGAAATGCCGCCTGGAATGCCCTCTTCATCTGCCAAACGTCTTGCCATCGCAAACGCATCATCATTGCTCACTTGCTCAATGCCATCCACAATATCCATATTCAAATTTTTCGGTACAAATCCTGCGCCAATACCCTGAATCTTATGCGGTGAAGGCTCACCACCAGACAATACTGGCGAAGCTTCAGGTTCAACAGCTATCGCCTTAAAATCAGGGTTGCGTTGTTTAATCACTTCGGCAATGCCAGTAATCGTACCACCAGTACCCACGCCAGCCACCACAGCAGCCACTTGACCATCACAATCCGTCCAAATTTCCTCGGCAGTGGTCTGCCTATGCACTTCTGGGTTAGCAGGATTCTCAAATTGTTGCGGCATATATGCGCCTTTGGTTGCCGCGCAAATTTCGCTGGCCTTTGCAATCGCACCATTCACACCTTTAGGTGCAGGTGTCAACACAAGCTCTGCCCCTAACAATTTCAACAATTTACGGCGTTCTACACTCATGGATTCAGGCATAGTCAAAATACAACG